>NZ_CP022584.1:4565849-4828565 GCF_002240225.1 Paenibacillus physcomitrellae
GGTAGCGGAGAAATTCCAATCGAACTCGGAGATAGCTGGTTCTCCCCGAAATAGCTTTAGGGCTAGCCTCGGTGGTACAGTCGTGGAGGTAGAGCACTGATTGGGTGCGGGGCCCGCAAGGGTTACCAAGCTCAGTCAAACTCCGAATGCCATAGACTGATTAACCGGGAGTCAGACAGTGAGTGCTAAGATCCATTGTCAAAAGGGAAACAGCCCAGACCATCAGCTAAGGTCCCCAAGTGTGTGTTAAGTGGGAAAGGATGTGGAGTTGCACAGACAACCAGGATGTTGGCTTAGAAGCAGCCACCATTTAAAGAGTGCGTAATAGCTCACTGGTCGAGTGACTCTGCGCCGAAAATGTAACGGGGCTAAACACACCACCGAAGCTATGGCTTGAATCGACTTCACTGCTTCTTTGAGGCGGTGAATCACGAGACATTTTTGCCGAAAGCAACCTTTAAAATGAAATCAGGGTTTCGGCCAAATGCTTCTCGGGGATCAACACACTTCGAAGCTGGAGTGAAGTCGATTCAGGGGTAGGGGAGCGTTGTATGTAGGTTGAAGGTGTACCGTAAGGAGCGCTGGACAGCATACAAGTGCCAACGCCGGTATGAGTAACGCAAAGATCAGTGAGAATCTGATCCGCCGACAGCCTAAGGGTTCCTGAGGAAGGTTCGTCCGCCCAGGGTAAGTCGGGACCTAAGGCGAGGCCGACAGGCGTAGTCGAAGGAAAACAGGTGGAAATTCCTGTACCACCGTAAACCGCTATGAGCGATGGGGTGATGCAGCAGGGTAGTGACGCGGACTGATGGATGTCCGTCCAAGCAGTGAGAGGGTAGCATAGGCAAATCCGTGCTACATAACCTTGGGCTGTGATGGGGAGCGAAAATTGCAGTAGCGAAGGTCATGATCTCACACTGCCAAGAAAAGCCTCTAGCCAGGTGAAGGTGCCCGTACCGTAAACCGACACAGGTAGGCGAGAAGAGAATTCTAAGGCGCGCGGAAGAACTCTCGTGAAGGAACTCGGCAAAATGACCCCGTAACTGCGGGAGAAGGGGTGCCTCGGTAGGGTGAATAGCCCGAGGGGGCCGCAGTGAAAAGGCCCAAGCGACTGTTTAGCAAAAACACAGGTCTGTGCGAAGCCGTAAGGCGAAGTATACGGGCTGACGCCTGCCCGGTGCTGGAAGGGTAAGGGGAGTGGTTAGGGGTAACCCGAAGCTATGAACTGAAGCCCCAGTAAACGGCGGCCGTAACTATAACGGTCCTAAGGTAGCGAAATTCCTTGTCAGGTAAATTCTGACCCGCACGAATGGCGTAACGACTTGGGCGCTGTCTCAACGAGAGATCCGGTGAAATTTTACTACCTGTGAAGATGCAGGTTACCCGCGACCAGACGGAAAGACCCCATGGAGCTTTACTGCAGCTTGATATTGGACTTTGATACGATTTGTACAGGATAGGTGGGAGCCTAGGAAGAGGGAGCGCAAACTTCCTTGGAGGCGCCGTTGGGATACCACCCTGATCGTATCGGAGTTCTAACCTGGTGCCCTAATCGGGTATGGGGACAGTGTCAGGTGGGCAGTTTGACTGGGGCGGTCGCCTCCTAAAGAGTAACGGAGGCGCCCCAAGGTTCCCTCAGAATGGTTGGAACTCATTCGAAGAGTGCAAAGGCAAAAGGGAGCTTGACTGCGAGACTGACAAGTCGAGCAGGGACGAAAGTCGGGCTTAGTGATCCGGTGGTACCGCATGGAAGGGCCATCGCTCAACGGATAAAAGCTACCCTGGGGATAACAGGCTTATCTCCCCCAAGAGTCCACATCGACGGGGAGGGTTGGCACCTCGATGTCGGCTCATCGCATCCTGGGGCTGAAGTAGGTCCCAAGGGTTGGGCTGTTCGCCCATTAAAGCGGTACGCGAGCTGGGTTCAGAACGTCGTGAGACAGTTCGGTCCCTATCTGTCGTGGGCGGAGGAAATTTGAGAGGAGCTGTCCTTAGTACGAGAGGACCGGGATGGACGCACCGCTGGTGCACCAGTTGTTCCGCCAGGAGCATAGCTGGGTAGCTAAGTGCGGAAGGGATAAGCGCTGAAAGCATCTAAGCGTGAAGCCCCCCTCAAGATGAGATTTCCCAACTAGTAAGACCCCTTGAAGACGACGAGGTAGATAGGCTGGGGGTGGAAGTGCAGCAATGCATGGAGCTGACCAGTACTAATCGGTCGAGGGCTTATCCAAAATGGACCCCACAAAGTGAAGAAAAGCTGACGAAGCGAACTCCGAATACTTTGGCGGGGACCCGAAAGATACCCCAAAAAGTGAAGCGGAGGCTTCGGAGAGTACTACCTAGGTACTTTTCGGGGACCCCGGGAAACCGAGTAAGGGCTAATTCACACTTGATTGTTTCGTATCCAGTTTTCAGGTGATCAAACATCTGAACCGATTTTAAGCTGCAAGTCCTTTCTAAGGTCTGATATTTTGCTGAAGCGAAAGACGCGGAAGTAAAGCAGCGCAAAAATCATGTTTGGTGGCGATGGCGGAGGGGTTCCACACGTACCCATCCCGAACACGACCGTTAAGCCCTCCAGCGCCGATGGTACTTGGACCGCAGGGTCCTGGGAGAGTAGGACGTCGCCAAGCGATTCCCTTAGGGGATTTTTTTATCCCTTTGTTAGGGCCCTTAGCTCAGTTGGTTAGAGCGCACCCCTGATAAGGGTGAGGTCGGTGGTTCGAGTCCACTAGGGCCCACCATTCCCTAACTTATAAAAGTTGAATTTGTAGATATGGGGCCATAGCTCAGCTGGGAGAGCGCCTGCCTTGCAAGCAGGAGGTCAGGAGTTCGATCCTCCTTGGCTCCACCATTTCTGTAAAACTCAATAATTGTTTAATGTCGCGGGGTGGAGCAGCTCGGTAGCTCGTCGGGCTCATAACCCGAAGGTCACAGGTTCAAATCCTGTCCCCGCAATTGGTTTATGGCGGTCGTGGCGAAGGGGTTAACGCACCGGATTGTGGCTCCGGCATTCGTGGGTTCAAGTCCCATCGATCGCCCCATATTTATCCTTATTGTTGGGGATTAGCCAAGCGGTAAGGCAACGGACTTTGACTCCGTCATGCATAGGTTCGAATCCTATATCCCCAGCCATTTTACTTTTAAAAAGTGAAGTTGAGCTTTGATAATAACTTCGGTTATTGCAGGGATAAAATGATTGTTGTTGTGAGCCATTAGCTCAGTTGGTAGAGCACCTGACTTTTAATCAGGGTGTCGAAGGTTCGAGTCCTTCATGGCTCATCTTAATACATAATGCGGACGTGGCTCAGCGGTAGAGCATCGCCTTGCCAAGGCGAGGGTCGCGGGTTCGATTCCCGTCGTCCGCTCCAATCTAAAGCATAAGCGCTTGCGAATTTCGCGGCGTTTTTTTGTTATATTATCGGTCAATGGATCGTTTTTTAGGATTAAGAAAAGAAGTTCATTTAATAGGCTAGGATAGCCCGGTTTTCCTCGTTTTCCTCGTTTTCCTCGTTTTCGTACAGTACAATTAGTTCGGCAAGGACTTCCGTATAAAAATGCAGCATAAAAATAAAGCATAAAAATCCCCTGCCTGTAAACTGAGCAGGGGATTCCTTGTTGTTCGCTTATAGAATGACCATTGCGGCAAGTCCGGAGAGGATGCCTAATACAACAACGGCGGCAGCTACAAAAGCAAGTACCTTTTTCGGATAGGATCTTGAAATCATAAGAAGCGATGGAAGGCTTACCGCTGGCAGGGTGAGCAGTAACGCACCCGCCGGGCCGGTGCCAAGGCCAAAGGACATAAAGGACTGGATGATTGGAATTTCAGCTGCAGTTGGAATAACGAACAGCATTCCCGCAATAGCAAACCCTATGATAGCCAGCAGATGGTTGCCTTCGCTAAGTCCTACGTGAGGAAACAGCCAAGCACGGGCAGCGCCGAGAATGAAGACGAATAACAGATAAGCAGGAACGATGCTTAAGAGCATGCTGCCAACGCTTTTTAACCAACGAACCAGGAAAGGCCCTTCTTCTTGCTTAACGGCTTCCTCGGTGGTTTCGAGCACTTCTTCCGGGATTTCACTTTTGCCTGCAAACCGGTTTGCAAAATAACTGACTCCAAACGTCAGCAGTATACCGAACACCAGACGAAGTACGGTGAATTTCCAAGACAGCACAAACGTCATAAAGATCAGCGTCGCCGGGTTGAGCGTCGGGTTGCCAAGCCAGAACGCAAGGCTGGAGCCGACGGAGACGTTCTTTTTCCGAAGGCCAACTGCAATCGGCGCTGCACAGCAAGTGCACATCATGCCGGGGAGGGAGGCTATGCCGCCCAGTGCTGTGCTTTTGAAGGTGGTTTTGCCGAGCACTTTCAGCAGCCACTGTGCCGGAATCAGCACCTGAACCAGAGAACCGAGCAGGACACCCAGCACGGCGGCTTTCCATACCGACTTGTAGTAGGCTGTCGCATAATCAACTGCTGCCGACCAGGATGGGGAAGGCGCGGTCTCGGAGCTGCCGGTAAGAATCGAAGAGCCGATAGAGTGGTCAGTGGCGGCTTTAAAAGCTTTTTCATAATAAGGCCACCATTTGACGTACGATAAACCTGCCGCCGCAATCAGAAGGAATAAAACCACGAAGATCGCCGTTTTAACATTTCTGTGAGCTGCAGGTGAAGAGCCTGTTAACTGAGACATATCCTTTGTTACCCCCGATTTCTGAATGAAATAACGTCAATATGATAGTATAACACAAATTTCGCTGTTTTTACCTTGATTTTATTAGTGGTATACTGATTGAGGAGTATTTTCAATTGCACGCTCAGTGGAGCCTCATTTTCCATATAAGAAACAGAAAGGTAGATGATAGTTGTGTCAACACAGCAGCCAATCAAACTTACGTCTTTATCTTCAAAAGGGGGATGCGGTTGTAAAATAGGACCGGCAGACTTGGCTCAAGTGCTCCGCAGCCTGCCTCCAGCGGTTCCTAACCCAGCTCTGCTGGTTGGCTTGGATACAAGCGATGATGCTGGTGTCTATAAGCTGACGGATGAGCTGGCGCTCGTCCAGACTGTTGATTTCTTTACGCCGATCGTAGACGATCCTTATGATTTCGGACAAGTGGCAGCAACCAATGCGATCAGCGATATTTACGCCATGGGCGGCAAACCGTTAACGGCGCTCAATATTGTCGCGTTTCCGATCCATACGCTGGAGAAATCGGTTTTGACCGAAATTTTGCGCGGTGCTGGCGATAAGCTGAAGGAAGCCGGTGTAACGCTGGTAGGCGGACACTCCATCGACGACAAAGAGCCTAAATTTGGTCTGGCCGTTACAGGCCTTGTGCATCCTGACCGGGTACGTACGAATGCCGGGGCTAAGCCAGGGGATCAATTGATTTTGACTAAACCTATCGGGGTAGGTATTCTGACCACTTCCATTAAAAAGGATCTGCTCAGCGCGGAGGAAGTGGCACGGGTTACTTCGGTCATGACAACCCTGAACAAAACAGCAGCGGAAACGATGGAAAATTATGATGTGCATGCCTGCACGGACGTTACCGGCTTTGGCCTGCTTGGACATGCTTCTGAAATGGCAAAAGGCAGCGGTACGGGGATTGTCATCTACAAGGACCAAGTACCGTTTCTGCCACGCGTTCGCGAGCTTGCTGAAGCAGGCAGCGTACCGGGAGGAACGAAAAACAACTATGACCATTTGCAAGGCTCTGTTACATTCCCGGAAGATTTGGATCAAATCGGCCAGTGGATGCTGTGCGATGCGGTAACGTCAGGCGGACTGCTGATTGCCGTAAACGGAGACCAAGCCGGCGAGCTGTTGAAGCAATTGGTGGATGCTGGAGTCGAAGCGGCATTGATTGGTGAGGTAACTTCGGATCATCCAGGGCATATCCAGGTTAAATAAGCCTGCATGACGGATAATTAAAGGATTCTAAGAACAGGGATTATAGACAGAAGCAAGGAGCGAGTAGATGTGTTCACAGATATAGAAGTAGAAGAGCTTCTTGCGAAGCAACAGCAACAGGAAATGACGCTGATCGATGTACGGTCTCAGTCCGAGTTTGAGGAATCAACGATTCCGGGGAGTCTGAATATCCCTTTTTTTAATGATGAAGAACGTGCGGAAATCGGAACCTTGTACAAGCAGGTCAGCGTGGAGGCGGCTAAAAAGCGTGGACTTGCGATCATTTCGGCCAAGCTGCCTGCTTTGATTGAACAGTTCCAGGAGATCCAGGGAAATAAAGTGGTCTTCTGCTGGCGGGGCGGAATGCGAAGCCGAACGACAGCAACTCTGCTGTCCCTGATGGATGTCCATGTCCAGCGCCTGAGCGGGGGCATTCGTTCTTACCGGAAATGGGTAGTAGACGAACTAAGTCAATTTGAAGTCAAGCCGAAGGCCCTTGTTCTTAACGGGTATACAGGCACGGGAAAAACCTATATACTCCGCAAGCTTCAAGCCGAACAATATCCGGTTCTGGATCTGGAGCAAATGGCAGGGCACCGAGGTTCCGTCTTCGGTCAGGTAGGCTTGCGCCCTCATAACCAGAAGACCTTTGATTCTCTGCTGCTGCAAGCTCTTCTCAAAGTCCAAGACCGCCCTTATATGTTATTGGAGGCGGAAAGCAAACGGATTGGAAAAGTCGCTATGCCGGAATTCCTTGTGAAAAGCAAGGAGGAAGGGATGCAGCTTTGGATCGATCTTCCTATTGAAGAGCGGGTGAAGCAAATCCTGGAGGATTACCAACCCGAACTCCATCAGGATGCTTGCCTGGCTGCCTTCCGTAGAATCAAGGAACGTATGCATACGCCGATCGCCAAACAAATCGAAGAGGATTTGCAGGCCGGGCGGTTTGGGGATGCAGCCGAGCAGCTGTTGATCCATTACTATGATCCGCGTTACGAGCATACGGCCAGAGAGATCGGGCCTGATAACCTCGTTATGATTAAAGCGGATAACGTGGATGACGCATTGGCACAGGTCAAACAATATATTTCTGAACCTATAGGTTAGATGACGAGAAACGAGAAACCCTGAATGAGGTGAGGGACTCGTCAAACACCAAAGAGGTCTCTGCACAGGCAGAGACCTCTTGTTGGTTTAAAGCAGGTATTGCAGGCCGAAAGATGGCTATAGAAGGCTGAAAGAAGCTACTCAGCGTACTCCGTGCTCAATCGGCTTAGCTCACTCAACTTACAGCGATTTATCGTCGATGCTGTTCAGCCAGCCTTCGATTTCGCCGATCACGGAAGCGATGGAGCCGTCTTCAAACGGCGATTTGAGTCCGGCCAGCTCGACCAGCTTGAGGAAGGACTGGCTGCCGCCGGCTTGGCAAAGCGTCAAATAATCTTTCCAAGCGGCTGCAAAATCCTCTCTGGAACGCTTCCAGAACTGGAACGCACACAGTTGGGCAAGCGTGTAATCGATGTAGTAGAACGGCGAGCTGTAAATGTGGCCTTGCTTCTGCCAGAAGCCGCCTTGCTCCAGATAAGCGTTACCGTCGTAATCGCGGTGCGGCAAGTACTTTTTCTCAATTTCCCGCCATGCATGGTTGCGTTCAGCCGGTGTAGCATCCGGGTTACTGTAGACGAAATGCTGGAATTCATCGACGGATACGCCGTAAGGAATGAACTGAAGGCTTTCAGCCAGGTGATTGAAGCGGTATTTGTCCGCATCTTCTTCAAAGAACAGATTCATCCAAGGCCAAGTGAAGAATTCCATGCTCATCGAATGAATTTCCGCAGCTTCATAAGTAGGGAAAGCATATTCAGGCACGGTCAGGTTGCGGCTTTCATAAGCCTGGAACGCGTGGCCGACTTCGTGAGTGAGTACGTCGATGTCACCGGAAGTGCCGTTGAAGTTTGAGAAAATGAACGGAGCTTTATATTCGCTAAAATAGGTGCAGTAGCCGCCGCCTTGTTTGCCTTTTTTGCTGACCAGATCCATCAGGTTGCTTTCGAGCATAAACGTAAAGAACTCGTCGACCTCTGGGGACAGCTCTTTGTACATTTTGGCGCCGCCAGCGATAATCCAGTCCGGATCGCCTTTAGGATCAGCATTGCCGGTTTTGAATTTCAGGTGCTCGTCATAAAGCTTCAGGCTGTCCAGACCCAATCGTTCGGCTTGACGGTCTTTCAGCTTCTGCGAAGCCGGTACGATAAATTCAAGCACCTGCTTGCGGAAGTTGGCGACCATTTCCGGTGTGTAATCCGTACGCATCATGCGGTCGTAACCAAGTCCTACGAAGTTCTCGTAACCCAGCTTCTTGGCGATACGTGTCCGGACTTTAACCAGATCGTCATAAATGCGGTCCAGTTCCTGGCTGTGCTCTGCCATAAATGCATAGCGGGCTTCGGAAGCGCGCTTACGGAGATCACGGTCTGTTGATTGCTCGAACGGAACCAGCTGCGGCAGCGTTCTTTCTTCGCCTTCAAACGGAATTTTGGCAGAAGCAATAAGCTGCGAGTATTCGGTGGACAGTTTGTTCTCGAGCTGCAAGTCCTCAATGATTTCAGGACTGAAAATGCGCAGCGAAATTTCGGCCAGCTGGAACAGCTGGGTTCCCCATTCCTTCTCAAGGGCCACGCGATTGGCTGAATTCACGATCGCTCTGTAATATTCGGTTATGTATTCCTGGATCACGGGGCCGATTTCATCCATGTAATCCTGTTCGGCTTTGTAGAAGGCATCCGTAGTATCAATGGAATGGCGCACGCCGACAAGCTGCTGCATAGTCTCGAATTCGCTACGTAGTTTGTTGATGGCGGAGATAGCCTTGCGTTCTTCATCAAGCGAAGTGGCTGCGCTAAGTTGGGCCAGCAAATTTGTAAATTGCTGCTTGAGCTGCTCGACGTCGGGACGTTCATAGCGGTAATCCTGGAATTTTAACATGGTTCAGCACCCTTTCGTTACGATGTAACTCCTATTATATATAATCGCGCGAGCCGATGGCTACTAAAGAATGATTATAGTTTTGTCTGGTTTAACACGCTGCATGAAGCCCCATACTGGGGATAACGCGCTTTTAATGGAAAAGTCGCTGTTTTGTCACTTAACAATCCAATTGGAAGAGATATATAATTGACAGAGACAAGAACCTGAATAGGAGAGCTTCGAACATGAACAGTAAACCGGATCAATACAATTACAAGCCCACAAGCTCCAGGAACTTCACCGGGCTGATTATCACCGTATCGATTGTAGCGAATATCATTATTTTGCTTTTGTTCTTCTCCCCGCTGGGGTATCAAGGGGCCGTCGATTTTGACATTACGATTTTCCCGAGACTGAACGCGATTTTTAACAGCTTTACGTTCATTTTTCTGATAGCGGCTTTAGTGGCGATTATGAAAAAGAACATCCGCGTGCATAAAGTCTTTATTCTGCTCGCTTTTACGACAACCCTGCTGTTTCTCGTGTCATACCTGACGTTTCATTACATTTCTCCGGATACAGCGAAATATGGCGGGGAAGGGATTATCCGTCCGATTTATTTCTTTATCCTGATCACCCACAGCTTCCTGGCCGCCGTTGTAGTGCCGCTGGCTTTGTTCGCTCTCGTTTGGGGCTGGACGATGCAGGTGACCAAGCATAAAAAAATCGTCCGCTGGACGATGCCGATTTGGCTGTATGTCAGCCTGACGGGGGTTATCGTGTATCTGATGATGGCTCCTTATTATTGACACTATGTAGTGTTAGCGGAAATCCGTTCACGGAGATTAGCTCTATAAGCCTATTAATGAGCATTACTAAGCTATTACTAAGCTATTAATAAACCTCAAATAAGCCGAAACATAAAATCAGCCGGATCCTCTTAAGAGACCCGGCTGATTTTTTTATTTAGTTGTTACTGTGGGTTGGTTGTAAACAGGCTTGCTGTCTTCAGCAGCACTCTTGCCGGCAGCTTCAACGTGCTCACGATGACCTGGGCAACGTCTTCCGGCTGCATCATCCGGTCTTCATCACCGATCGGCAAATTGTTTCTGGCAGCCAGATCGGTATTGACGGTACTAGGATTGAGGCCTATCACCCGAATATTGGACTTGCGGACCTCATGCATCAAAGCTTCGGTCAATCCGATCACCCCGAACTTGGAAGCGCAGTAAGCGGAGCCTGTGGCAAAACCTCGTTCGCCGGCAGTGGAGGCAATGTTGATGATGTCGCCGCTTTTCTTCTCAAGCATGGCGGGGAGAGCGGCACGTGTTACATAGTAGGTACCCATCAGATTGACCCGAATGATCCGTTCCCATTCTTCAGGGTCCATGTCGAGCAGGCTGCCGAAGGTGGCAGTCCCGGCATTGTTGATTAAAATATCAGGGGTACCCAATTCGAGTTCAAGAGCAGCAATGGCGGCTTCGGCTTGATGACGTTCCGAAATATCGGCTGCACTGCTTACGATTTGAATATCGTATGTACCGGCCAGCTCTTCCTGAAGCTGCTTTAATTCATCAGCATTTCGGGAAATCAGTCCAAGATTGACGCCTTCTGCGGCCAAGGCGAAAGCGATAGCACGGCCAATGCCTTTGCTGGCTCCAGTAATAATGGCAGTTTTCTTTTGCAGATTTGTAGTTTGTAAGGTCATGTTTAGTTCCTCCCTGAATGGTTGAAAATGGATTTGAGTATGTCCTGCACATGGACACTATTCTTTGAGATAAATAATGCCGATCGTTTTTGGACCGCAATGACTGCAGATCACGCAGCCGGCTTCCGTAATGAAAACTTCCTGCGGCTGAAGGGTATCCTGAAGGGTTCCGCGGAGATTCTTCGCATCTTCCTGGGCCATCGTTTGGGTGACAAACAACGTTCCCCGGTCCATCGTCTCTTTGTTGCCTAAAGCGTTGGAAACCATTTGATCAAAGGCTTTCTCGCGGCTTCCGCGAACTTTGTAGGCCGGAGTCATTTTGCCATCGATGACTTTGATGACCGGCCGGATTTTGAGCAGGCTGGCCACGACATTTTGCATACCGGAGCAGCGTCCGCCTTTATGTAAATAGTCGAGAGAATCAATCACAAATTCCGTATCGACCTTAGGGCGAATGTCGGCAAGCAGACTCAGGATCTGATGAACGTTTTGTCCTGCTTCGGCGGCACGCGCTGCTTTCAGCACCTGGATTCCGATACCGGTAGACAAGTTCAGAGAGTCGAATACGTTGACTATTCCTTGTTCAAACTCTTCCGATGCGATCAGGGCATTTTGATAGGTGGAAGAGAGCTCGGAAGATAAGCTGATATAGACAATCTGACGCCCCTGTTCTACAAATGGAGCAAACGCCTGCACGAAATCGCTTGGCGAAGGAGCGGCGGTCAGAGGAAGTTTACCGGTTTCAGATACCTTGGTGTAAAGCTCGGGAGGAGTCAAATCAATCCCATCCCTGTAGGATCTGGATTCAAACGTTACATATAAAGGAACAATGCCGATATCATATTGTTTGATCAGATCAGCAGACAAATCGCAGGTGCTGTCTGCAAAAATTTTAATTGAACTCATTTCATTAAGTCACCTTTCCAATCAGAATCAGTTGTTAGACCTAAACTTGGCCGCCTGATGCTGCAACACCGATGATCAGCAGAATAACGAGCAGAAGGAAAGGCAGAAGTCCAAAGACGAGTCCCAGGACGGCAAATAATTTCTTGCGGTTCTTGAGCGCAAGCCCGATGATGGCCGTAACAATCCCGGCCAGATTAAGAATCCCGCAAGCCAAAAGCCCATAAACGCCGGAAATAAACAACTGCTGCTGCATTAAATGTTCTTGATCGAGTTCATCCGGTCCGATCTGTCCAAATGCGGCGAAGATTAAGGTCAGGCAGCCTACGTATCCGACAATCGCAAGCAATGCTAACACAAATGAGACGATGCCGGGTCCGGAATGTTTGACTTTCGGCCTCAGTTCCTGCTGTGCTTCTGGATGTGGGGGGAAAGAATCATATTCTTTCTCCTGTGACTGTTCATAATCCATTAGCGAATCTCCTTTGGTCATAAGTCTTATTCTTGTTCATTTTTCAATATTACGGAAGAAAAAGCAAGCCGGATTTAAGGCAATCCATTGAACACCATAGTAAAACCCATCCTCCATCGGGTAAAATATACAAGTTGAAGATGAATAATTTTGAAGGGATGAAAAGCAATGTCGCGAAAATATGCAGCGATCGGTGCTGTTCTGGGGCTTTTGGCGGTTGCTATCGGAGCCTTCGGCGCCCATGCCTTAAAGGAAGTCTTGGATGAAGAGGCACGGCAGGTTTATGAGACAGGTGTCCAGTATCAAATGTATCATGCACTTGCTCTCATACTGGTTGCTATACTGGCTCATATTTGGGGAGAATCCGCCAGCTTGCGCTGGGCCGCCCGTTTGTTTTTGATCGGTATTATTTTGTTCTCGGGAAGTTTGTATGTTCTCAGCATTTCGGGAGTTAAGGTGTTAGGAGCCGTTACACCGCTTGGCGGCGTGGCTTTTATTGCCGCTTGGATTTTGATTGTGGTATCGGTTCTGAGAACCAGACAGGCATAAGGAAGTAAAGAAGATAAGAAAGATAAGGAAGAACCTTAACAATAAAGAGGGCATCCTGCTGGGACAGGATGCCCTCTTTATGCTTGTTTCAGCCTTAAGAATCTAGAATATCTATAATCTCGTTAAGCTTGTAAGTATAGACTTGCTTCTCATCGACATGATAAACATTGATCAGCTCTTCTTTGGGCACATAGTTCAAGATTCGGCAGGGAATACTCTGACGTCCTTTTGACGTTTGAATAAGCACTCTGACCAAACGGTTGCTGGAAATGTGCGACTGTATCCACTCACCGACCGGATTTCCGTTAGAACCTGTAATGTGCGAGCCTCCCTCTGTCTTCTTGACCGAATCGGCTGCTTGGGTTGGAGCTGCTGCTTGGGAAGAAGCTTCAGAAGCGGAAACCGTTGTTTTGTTCGTCTTGCTCTTGGCGGCACGGGTTGCATCGATGATGCTGCCCAGCTCAATGCCTGATTTCACACGATAATCGGCTACCTGACCTTGGTGACTGTTTAGCAATTGGAGGAGAAGTTGAAGGGCTTCACCGTTTGTGGGGCTCTTCACAAGAATTTCTACATTAAATAAAAAGCTGCTTTCTTCATTGTCTTTCATCGTACTGTTTTCCCCCGTACTGCTTCATATTGCAAATCTATCCGTCAAAGGCACTGACGGCAATCCTATAATACCATCAAACCTGCCGGAAACCTAGTATCGGAGACATATTAAATTGAAGATAATGACCCGGCTTTCTGATTTGTTTCGCCCAAGAGGGCAGAGGGTAAAATATGGGCAGGATGGCAGGTTCCTTTTTGGCGGAAGCTAACAGGGTCCCAACTCGGGCGAAGAGCCGACGTTTGTCATTTTTTTATTTTAAAATATAAGGAAGGCGGGGATTTCAAATGGCTAAAACTGAATCCAAATCGCAAAGTAAAACGAAAAGCAAAGCGCTTCAGCAGGTTCTGAACGAACAGGTTGCAAATCTTAATGTTCTTTACGTTAAGATTCATAATTTCCATTGGTACGTTAAGGGAGAGAACTTCTTCACCCTGCACGTGAAATTTGAAGAGCTGTACAATGAAGTCACTCTGAAAATGGACGAAATCGCAGAACGCCTGCTTACACTGAAAGGCGCCCCTTCCGCCACTATGAAGGAGTACCTCGAAATCGCAACGATTCAGGAAGCGACAGGCAAAGAAGATCAGCGCGCTATGGTACAGATCCTGATCGAGGACTTCGCCACGTTGACGGAATCCTTCCAGGAAGGCATCGATTTGGCTGAAGAAGCTGAAGATGTTGCAACAGCAGACCTGCTGACAGGCTTCAAAGGCGAGTTCGAAAAACATATGTGGATGCTTCGTTCTTATCTGGGTTAAGCAGAACAAGAATAAGCTTCCTCGTTATAGAAAAAGGGGTTGGATCAGGTGGGAGAGCATTCGATCGCTTTAAAGGAATGGGCATCCACGATCAGAGCCCTGCTGGAGGGAGATCAGTTTATTCTTCTCCGGAAAGGCGGAATTCACGAAGAAACCCGTCATTTCGAGACGAGAAGTGATTCCTTCTACCTCTACCCCGCGTATGAACATCAACGCCGTGAGCTGCTGAAGCCGGAAGTCAGACATTATGTGGATGATTCTCTGCGTGAACTGGAATCGCCGGGCCTATTGAAAGGGCAGACTTATTTGTATGCTTGGGCTGAAGTAGTGGATGACATTCCGATTACTTCGGAGCAGGAATTGTCCCGGCTGTATGAGTTTCATATGTGGACGGCAAACTTTGTGGAGGAGCGACTGCGCTGGAAAAGTGAGGACCCGCTGCATGTTTTGTTGCTAAGGGTGTACCGGCTGAACCGGCCGCTTCATGTGCCTGCCTTACCGGAGTATGGAGGCTGTAAATCCTGGATAGACATTCAGGAGCTTCCCCGTCCGGATAAGGACAATTTAACACCGGTGATTCCACTGACGGAATTTGCTGAAAAAGCTCGTGTGCTGCGCAGAGCGCTGCGCTTATAAGGGTTAAGGCTTGGCCATCCTATGGCCAAGCCTTGTTTCATGGTAAAGCTTGATCCAAACTTGGCCGATGTCCATTTCCTATTATCCCGGCAAACGGACCCGAAATGGACTAATGCCGATGGGTGAATCTTATTTTCAGGGAAATTTGCTATCTCTATGAACGTTTGATGGCCGCATTGCTTCTGCTTATTTATTGCGATAGAATGTAATGAGAATCAATTGAGAATCAATAAGATTTCTTAGAATGATTCTAATTTGATACTTATTATGGTATGATAAAAATCACTACAGGGAGGCGTCCCTGTCAAAATAACGTATACCCAATTTAATATTGTAAATAGATGAAGGGAGTCTCAAATTATGTCCACGAAGTTTGTCATTGAAGGTTTGAAAGCAACCATTGAAGGTAAGGAAATCCTGAAGGGGATTGACATTGAAATTAAAGGCGGAGAAATCCATGCTATCATGGGTCCTAACGGTACGGGTAAAAGTACGCTGGCATCCGCACTTATGGGACATCCTAAATATGAAGTAACAGACGGAACAGTAACGCTTGACGGCGAAGATTTGCTGGATATGGCGGTTGACGAGCGCGCCCGCGCCGGTTTGTTCCTGGCTATGCAGTATCCGAGCGAAATTGCCGGCGTAACAAACTCGGACTTCCTGCGCAGTGCAATCAATGCCCGCCGCGGTGAAGGCAATGAAATTTCCCTGATCAAGTTTATCCGCCAAATGGAAGGTAAAATGAAAGAGCTCGAAATGAACCCTGAGTTTGCTCATCGTTACCTGAACGAAGGTTTCTCCGGCGGCGAGAAGAAGCGGAACGAAATTCTGCAAATGATGATGCTGGATCCGAAAATTGTCGTGCTTGACGAAATCGACTCCGGTCTGGACATCGATGCTTTGCGCATTGTAGCCGAAGGCGTTAACGCTATGCGCAGCGAAGAGCGCGGATTCCTGGTTATTACTCACTATCAGCGTTTGCTTAACTATATCAAACCAGACTTCGTACACGTAATGATGCAAGGACGCATCGTGAAATCCGGCGGCCCTGAATTGGCAGAGCGTCTGGAGCAGGACGGATACGACTGGATCAAAGAAGAACTCGGCATTGTCGATGAAACTGTCGGCCAAGAGCAGGAAGTCTAAGAAACGGAGGAGGAGACAGTATGACTACATTAACCGTTCTTCCCGTTGAGGCTTCGGCCCTGAACGCATTTTCTGAGCGGAACAGCGAACCGGCCTGGCTGAAGGAGCGCAGACTTAAAGCGCTTGAACTGGCTGGACAACTCGAACTTCCGAAGCTTGAAAAGATGAAACTTGAGCGCTGGAACCTGAAGAACTTCGGTTCTCCAGAGGCTGCGGGACAAACCGGCACAGAGCTGCCTTCCTATGTTTCCGAGCTCGTTGATCCTTCGCAAAGCGACTCGCTGGTTGTACAGCGCAATGACAATACGATTATCAGCCGTTTGTCCAAAGAGCTTGCGGATAAAGGCGTTATCTTTACCGACTTGCAGACAGCTGCTAGAGAACATGCTGACCTTGTACAGCAGCATCTGTCTACGGTAGTAGCTGCAGATGAGAATCAGCTGACTGCTCTGCATAACGCCGTGTGGAACGGCGGAGTATTCCTGTATGTGCCGCGCAACGTGGAAATTGAAGTGCCGCTTCAGGCGTTGTTCCTCGTTGACGACGCAAAATCCGTGTTTGCCCCTCACGTGCTTGTGGTGGCTGACACGAACAGCCGCGTGACATACGTAGACAACTATGTATCCGGCGAGCTTGACGAAGAGCTTGTGCATAACGGCATCGTTGAGGTTGTCGTGAAAGCCGGCGCCAAAGTACAATACGCTACCGTTCACCATCTGAGCGGCAAAGTGACGGATTTGACTTACCGCCGTGCTGCTGTTGAGAACGATGGCAGCATTGAATGGATCGTTGGGGAAATGAACAACGGCGATACCATGAGCGATACCAACAGCATTCTTAAAGGGAACGGTTCCCTGTCCGATGCCAAGATTATTGCGGTAGGCTCCGGTTCCCAGCGTTTGAACCTCAGCACGAGAGCAACCCATATTGGTAAAAGCTCCGACAGCCAGATGATTACCCGCGCCGTAATGCGCGAGGAAGCTACGGCGATCATCAACGGCATTACCAAAATCGAACACGGCGCAACCAAAGCAAACGGCGAGCAGACAGAGAAAGTGCTGATGCTCAGCCCGAAAGCGCGCGGTGACGCCAACCCGATCCTCCTGATTGACGAGGACGACGTAACAGCAGGCCATGCCGCTTCCGTCGGCCAGGTGAATCCGGAGCAGATCTACTATCTGATGTCTCGTGGCATCTCCCGCGAGCAAGCGGAACGCCTCATCATCTACGGCTTCCTTGCACCTGTGGTTTCCGATATTCCGCTTGAGCAGCTCCAGCAGCAATTACAGGCTCTTGTGGAAAGGAAGCTGGGACAATGAATCCTGAACTATTAAAAGAGCAGTTTCCCATCTTGAACCAGGAGATAAACGGGCATCCGCTCGTTTATCTCGATAATGCGGCTACTTCGCAGAAACCCCGTGCGGTTATCGACGCGGTGAAGCAGTATTACGAGTGGGAGAACTCCAACGTGCACCGCGGAGTTCACACGCTCGGAAGCCGCGCGACGGAAGCTTACGAAGGCGCGCGCGAGAAAGTGGCGCGGTTTATCGGGGCTCCCGATTCGTCGCAGATTATTTTTACCAGGGGAACAACAACGGCCCTGAATATCGTAGCTTCCTCGTACGGCCCGGCTAATGTCGGTGTAGGCGACGAAATTGTCATCACGGAAATGGAGCATCACAGCAACCTGATTCCGTGGCAGCAGCTCGCCATCCGCACCGGGGCTACACTCAAATACATTCCAATGCAGCCTGATGGCCATATCGAACTTCAGGATGCAGAAGAAACCATTACGTCCCAAACGAAAATCGTAGCGATCAATTATGTTTCAAACGTGCTTGGCGTGGTAAATCCGGTTAAAGAAATCGCCGCGATCGCTCACCGGCACGGCGCTGTGATTGTTGTGGACGGCGCGCAGAGCACACCACACATGAAGATTGACGTGAAGGACCTTGATTGTGATTTCTATGCTTTATCCGGTCATAAAATGTGCGCGCCAACCGGAATTGGCGTATTATATGGCAAGAAGGAACTTCTTGATGCGATGGAGCCGATTGAATTCGGCGGTGAAATGATCAACGATGTTGGTTTGTACGAATCGACGTGGAAGGAGCTGCCTTGGAAGTTCGAAGGCGGTACCCCGATTATTGCTGGCGCTGTAGGTTTAGGCGCTGCCGTTGATTTTCTGGAGAGTGTCGGCATGGATGCCATCGCGGAACATGAACGTCAATTGGCAGCTTACGCCATGGACCGTTTGTCCGGCATAGAAGGAATTACGCTGTATGGCCCTAAAGACCGCAAGGTTGGGCTGGTGACCTTTAATCTGGACGATATTCATCCGCATGACGTGGCAACCGTGCTTGACTCCTTCGGTGTCGCTGTTCGTGCGGGCCATCACTGCTGCCAGCCTTTGATGCGTTGGCTGAAAGCTTCTGCGACAGCCAGAGCAAGCTTCTATCTATATAACACGGAAGCAGATGTTGACCGTCTTGTGGATGGCTTAATCCAAACAAAGGAGTATTTCGCGTGATGCAACTAGACGACCTTTATCGCCGTGTCATTATGGATCATTATAAAAATCCGCGTAACCGCGGCACGTTCAGTGATGATGCCTTAACGGTGAACCTGAACAATCCGACCTGCGGAGACCGCATTTCCCTCCAACTGATTGTGGAGGATAATATCGTCAAGGATGCCCGCTATACGGGTGAAGGCTGCTCGATCAGCATGTCTTCAGCGTCCATGATGACAGATGCCGTCAAAGGAAAGACTGTCAGTGAGGCGTTGGATTTGGCTGACCGCTTCTCTACAATGATGAAGGGCGGAGACGCTGAATTTAACGAATATGAAGATATTGAAGCCCTGTCCGGTGTGAATAAATTTCCAGCCCGCATTAAATGTGCGACGCTGGCTTGGAACGCCCTGAAGAAGGGTATCGAATAAGGAGGGTATAACCATGGCCAAGAAAGCGCCTGAAATGGAAGAATATAAATATGGTTTCCGTGATGAACACAAAGCGGTATTCCAAACTGGTAAAGGTTTGACGCCTGAAATCGTTACAGAAATTTCCCGGATCAAAAACGAACCGGAATGGATGCTCGAATACCGTCTCAAAGCATTGAAGCAGTTTGAGAAAATGCCAATGCCAAACTGGGGCGGCGACCTCAGCGAGCTGGACTTCAACGATATCCAGTATTATGTAAGACCATCCGAGAAACAAGGCAAGACGTGGGAAGAGGTTCCTGCCGAAATCAAGGAAACCTTCGATAAACTGGGCATCCCGGAAGCCGAGCAGAAATTCCTTGCCGGTGTATCCGCTCAGTACGAATCCGAGGTTGTATATCACAACATGCAGGAGGATCTGGAGAAGCAGGGCGTTATCTTTATGGATACCGACACTGCTTTGAAAGAACATCCGGAAATTTTCCGTGAATATTTCGGTACAATCGTACCTCCGGCTGACAACAAGTTTGCGGCCCTGAACAGTGCAGTATGGTCCGGCGGCAGCTTCATCTACGTGCCTAAAGGCGTGAAATGTGAAATTCCGTTGCAGGCTTACTTCCGGATCAACTCCGAAAACATGGGTCAGTTCGAACGTACTCTGATCATCGCCGATGAGGACAGCTTTGTGCATTACGTAGAGGGCTGTACAGCTCCGATCTACAGCACGAACTCTCTGCACAGTGCGGTGGTTGAGATCATCGTGAAGAAGAACGCCCGCGTTCGTTACACGACGATTCAGAACTGGGCACCAAACATTTATAACCTGGTTACAAAACGTGCGGTTGCCGAAGAAAATGCGAACATGGAATGGGTCGATGGCAACATCGGTTCCAAACTGACCATGAAGTATCCGGCTGTTATCCTCAAAGGCCGCGGCGCGAAAGGCAGCGTGCTGTCCATCGCAGTTGCAGGCAAAAACCAGCACCAGGATGCCGGCGCAAAAATGATTCACCTGGCTCCGGATACAACGTCGACGATCGTGTCCAAATCGATCTCCAAACACGGCGGTAAAGTATCCTACCGTGGTCTTGCTTCCTTCGGTCGTCAAGCGGAAGGCGCGAAATCCAACATCAAATGCGATACGCTGATTCTGGATAACGAGTCTACTTCCGATACCATTCCATACAACGAGATCATGAACGATAACGTTGTGCTGGAACACGAAGCGACCGTATCCAAAGTATCCGAAGACCAGCTCTTCTATCTGATGAGCCGTGGTCTGAGCGAAGCGGAAGCTACGCAGATGATCGTTATGGGCTTTATCGAGCCGTTTACGAAAGAACTTCCGATGGAATATGCGGTTGAGATGAACCGTCTCATCAAATTTGAGATGGAAGGCTCGATCGGTTAAGACTTATTTCTTTAACTTATAACGTGTCCACGGTAATCAAGAGCAGATGGCTCAGATAGCGTGGGCACGTTTATTTTTATATGAGTCGGATTGGATAAAGGGGAGCGAGAGCGCTTATTCAGCAGCTTGCCTTTAAAGGAGCTTGAATTGGAGCGGGTATATGCGGGTCACGATTTACGTGGCGAGCTATAATTTGATCTCAAAGGAAGAAAGAGTATGGAGCTTCAGCGGATATGCGAGGCTGGGGTTTGACATGGGTTCGTGAGCGATTTAAATAATTTGACTTAAGGTTTTAACCATCACCGTGCTCTTGGAGAGCACGGTGTATTTATTAGCAGAGAAAGATGCAATTAAATTTTTACCAGAAACCTCATGTTAGTGGGGGCGATTAACATCCCCAAAACGACTGCTCGTCTTTCCAGAAAGCTGACCAGTTCTTTTTTCCTTCCGGCTGCTCGTCCACGTTAAAATAAACATGCAGCCATTCCGGAATCCCGCACCGCAGCAGGAAGAATTTAACCGTTTCTCCTTGCTCGGGTTTGGCGTTGCCAATCAGCAGCTTAATGGCAAAACGGTTAGCTTCCTGTTCGATCCGGTCGACGGAGATCAGCGTATTTTTGCGCAGAAAGGGCGTATTCAGTTTCGCGTGCAGCAGACTGTGGCCGAGCTCATGGGCGGCGGTAAACGTGCGCTCAAATTCGTTCAGCTTCTCATTGATATGAATGATAGGGATACGATGGGCGCTGCTGAAATATCCCCAGATGTTCTTACCCAGCGGCTCGAACAGAACCAGGATGTTTTTCTGTTCTGCAATCGCCAAGGGGTCATTGGTTCCGTAGGTTTTGATCAGCTTGGTTATGAGACGTTCTTCGTCCATAGGGTACCCCCGGTGTTATTTTCTATATTGGTTTGGCGTAAACTTCTTCTTCGCCATGTATTTGGATAACCGCAGCGTGTTTTCAAGGGAGGCTTTCAACGCTTCGCGGTCCTCGTCATCATCAAGCGGTTCGCCGAAATAAGCGAGCGGCACATCGCTTTCCAATTCATCCAACATTTTCTGCAGCCGTATGGCAATATCCTTTTCCTCTTTGAAAGTTAGGGCGTAAGGATCATCGTTCCCTCCTACGGAAGGATCATCGGTTTTCCCGAGCAGGTAATCGGGTTTGGTTTTTAAAATATCCGCAAGTTTATCCAGATCGGTGCTGGAAGGGATGACGCGGCCATTTTCGATATGACCGAAGTTGGATCTTCCCATATCGAGCTGCTGGGCGATTTCTAGCTGGGTGAGTCCGAGTTGCTTGCGGCGTTCGCGTATTCTTTCACCAAGGGACATAGACAAGGCCTCCATATTAGAAAAATAAAAACGGTATTTAAAATACTTGACGGTATTAATAATACCACATATAATCAGAATTACAAGTAGCATGTACAAGTCGTTTTTATATTGTCTAGGGTATTTTAAATACCTCAATGTAATTGAGGGGAGGGAAGTTACCTAACTTATTTTAAACTGCCGAATGTGGGGAGGAGAACTTGCATCAGCTTTACCAAGTATGGATTACTTTAAAATAAAGGAGACAAAACCATGGAAGTATCCAACGATATACTCACTTTAGCCGCCCTTGTAGCCGCTTATGTTCAAATTTCCCAAGGCTTTGGTTTGAAAGATAAATGGGTTCATGTCATAGCGGTACTAATCGCGGCCATATTTGTGTTTGTCCCTGATTATATTCAGCAAAAACTGATTCTAATCTCTATTATTGGACTGTCGGCAACGGGAGCTTATCAATACGCGAAAAGGAAAGAGTGACGGGACTACTCGGTAGGATTAAAAGCCATGCTCGCAAGCAGGGTTGCCGCCAGAAGTAACTGACCAAGTTTCTCGCAGAAGACACTGCTGGAAAGGGCGGACCCGAAGGACAAAAAAACGGCATCCCAATTGCTAGATAGTGTCTAATAATTGGGATGCAGTTCAAATCGGGACAGCTGGGCTTTATTTGTTTAAGTTTTGAGTAACGTCGCCTCAGAGCTCTTACATAAAAACTTCCTGAATCGCCGTCTCCGGCTCTTTCGACAGATCCGCAAACCGGGTCTCGGTCTTCACCAAAGGCCGGAAGAAGTCCGAATGGTTGGTCATAACGATGTGGCCGGTTTCGCCGGTGGTCAGGAGGACTTTTTTCCCGATAAAGTTGGGAATCAAATGACGTATTAAGGCTTGCACAGCTTCGCCGCTTAATTGGCCAAAGCTGAGCTTGTACAGTTCCTGGAGGGTAGTCAGCTGTTCTTTCTTGGATTGATAAACTCTTTTGGAGGTCATGGCGCTATATGTATCCGCTACTGCCGTAATCCGGGCATAAGGGTGAATTTCTTCTTTAAATAAACCATAAGGATAGCCTGTACCGTCATCCCGTTCATGATGTTGTCTTGCTACTAATGCTGCTGTCTCGTCGCCTGTTGAGTTGAGAATCAGTTCGTAACCATAATGGGTGTGTTTCTTGATGAATTCGAATTCTTCGTCGGTAAGTCTGCCTGGTTTATTAAGGATGTGGGGAGGGATCATACATTTGCCCATATCATGGAGATAACCTGCTTTGCCTATTCTATAGGCTTCATCCTTCTCGTAGCCCATCCAATTCGCGATATAGAATGAGAGAAGTCCGACCTGCAGGGAATGGTTGTAGGTGTATTCGTCCTGGTGGTTAAACATCATTAGCAGGGAAACAACATCTTTTTGAGCCATCAGATCATTCATGAGAGGTTTAAGCGTTTCGTCAATACCTTCATCGCTGAATTTGCCATTTGCCAAAGATTCCAAAAAAAGCGTTTCAAAAACATCGATGGCACCTTCGAATTTAGGTTTTAAATTCAGAAGGGAGACTGACAGAGGTTGATCAGGTTGATCCGGGGAGGAGGAGATATCTTTAATGCGCAGCTCAATGTCTACATAATCGATACCGTGCTGAACCAGCTTAACGATGGCTTCATCGGTTAATTCTGCTCCCCGTTGAAGAACAAACACCCCAAAGCTGTTAAATATATCCTCCGTCACCCGATCACCGGGACGAAGTTCCATAACATGCATTCGCAAAGGACCATCCACCTTCTACTAAAGTATTATATACTTAATATATCAGGCAATATATGGATTGACAATCCTATTGAAGGTTCGACAGAATCAGCGATTTTTGGCTATAGGGTTCCAAGGTCCCTGCTGCGCGCCTTTCCATTCGGAACCATCGTCCCAAATTTCTTTTTTCCAGATCGGGACGATTTGCTTGAGCTGCTCGATCGCATAACGGCTCGCTTCATAGCAGCTTTCGCGGTGCGGGGCGGATACGGCGATCACGACACTGGCCTCCGCGATATCGACTTTGCCTGTCCGGTGGCTGATCGCACATAAGGCTCCCGGCCATTTGAGGCCGATTTCGGCGCCAATCAACTGGAACTTCTTCAGCGCCATGGGGGCATAAGCTTCATACTCCAGATGAACGGTACGTTTGCCTGCGGTCATTTCACGGGTTGTTCCGACAAAAACCAAAGACGCGCCATGGTTCGGGTGAATAACGCGGTTTGTAATTTCCTCTACATTTAAAGGAAGCGAAGTCAAATGGTACAGACCATCTGCACTTTGATGGGAATCCGCGGAAGGTTCGCCGCCCGAAACCGGCGGAATCAAGGCGATTTCGTCTTCCGGGGTAATGACCGCCTCTTCCGCTGCATATTCATGGTTTACAGCCAGAAAGGCTTGGGCGATTTGGCTGGAGGCCTGAGGATACAGATTCGTCAGGAGCGTTTTCAGCTCTGCAGCAGTGACGGAAACTTTTTCTCCCAGTTCCACGTTAATATAGGTTGAGCCTAAGGTCTCTGCAAGACCGGCGAAAAGTTGGATCCGAAGGTTCATATTCTATTCTCCTCAAATTTCTCTTATTATATAAATATAATATATCATAATCATAAGAGAAGTAGCGGATGACCGGCAAGCGGTACCGAAAGGAGAGCGAATAGCGGGATGCGGCAACATACAGAACCAGAACAGCTGATGATCCTTCATACTAACGATATCCACAGCCATTTCGGTGCAATGGTTCAACTCTCCGAGATGATTGAGTCGGAAAGGCAGATTTGGCGGGATGATCTCCTGCTGCTGGACATCGGCGACCACATGGACCGGGCTGCGGTGGAAACAGAGGGCACGCTTGGCCAAGCTAATGTTGATGTGCTGAATCTGACGGGGTATGATGCCGTAACAATCGGCAACAACGAAGGGCTTACTTTTACACCGGACATGCTGGAGCAGGCTTATGCAGGACTTCAGTGTCCCGTGGTTTGCTGCAATATCAGGGAAACCTCAACCGGGACAGCGCCTCACTGGATGAAAGAACATCATATTGTGCAGAAAGGCGGCTTTAACATCGGTTTAATCGGTGCAACCGCTGCTTTCTCAGAGTTTTACCGGATTCTGGGCTGGGACGCGTTAGAACCTGTGGAGGCCATTCGTGAGCAAGTAGAGCAGCTTCGTGATCAGGTAGATTTCATTATCCTTATGTCTCATTTGGGATTAAGAATGGACGAACAGCTGGCAGAGGAGATACAAGGGATCGACCTCATCTTGGGAGGACATTCTCATCATTTATTGGAACAACCTCTCTATATTAAGAACACCTGCCTGGCTGCAGCCGAGAAATACGGTCATTATTTAGGAAGGATTCTGGTCAAGCGGAGTCCGGAAGGCCGGGCGGCTGTTCAAGAGGGCGGCGTCCTTAAAGTAGATCCACTTGCAGAGAGCCGGGGAGATAGAGCAGAGCCTCTTAACAAGGTAGCGGAAGCGATCGCCATTCACGCGGGACATGCGGCCGAGCAGTTGAAACGTACCGTTGCTATCACGGAGCGCGTTGTGCCGGTGCAATATGACAGGGAGTCCCCTTTTGCCAATTTGCTGGCTCAATCGGTCCGGCGTTTCACGGGAAGCCAAATATCGATCGTTAATTCCGGTCAGCTATTGGACGCTTTGCCTGCGGGAGAAATTACTGAAGGAATGCTGCACGCTTTATGTCCTTCGCCTATTAACCCATGCCGGATGAAGCTCCGGGGAGAACATATTCTGCAGAGTCTTGAGGAATCGCTCGTTCCGGAGACGGCCGCCAGGCAGATCCATGGATTCGGGTTCCGCGGGAAGGTGCTGGGCTCTCTCTGCGTAGACGGGTTGGAAGTCGAATATGATCCTTCAGGCGCCCCCTTTAGTCGAATAAGTAAGGCTACTATCGAGGGGGTTCCGATTGTCCCAGAAATCGAGTATGATGTAGGAACGTTGGATATGTTCACCTTCGGCATAGGCTACAAAGCTCTTTCGCTCGGTACAGATAAGGTGTTTATTTTACCCGAATTTATAAGAGATTTGCTCCGTTTAGAGCTGCAAACGCCAGGCGCCGTCGAGCAGAGTTTCTCATCCAGATGGCATATCTCCTCTTAATTCAAGATTAAGGGGAAGGCATGATTAAAAAAGACGAACCAGGAGGAAAACATGGATATTATTGTTGCCATTATTTTAGGCATAGTTGAAGGGATTACGGAATTTATTCCGGTCTCTTCCACAGGACATATGATCCTGACATCAAGATTAATGGGGTATGACGACCAATCCTCCGTTATGAATTCATTCGAAATTGTAATTCAGCTTGGTGCGATCCTGGCGATAGCCTGGGTATACCGATTCCGTATTTTAAATTTGCTGGGTTTGCAGAAGGACAGCCAAACCTCCAGAGCTATCGGCAAACCGGCTGGAAAATTAAATTTGATTCACATTTTGCTCGGCATTGTGCCGGCCTTGGCAGTCGGTTACATCTTTAAAGACCATATCAAGAGCTTGTTTAGCGCATCTACCGTGCTTTGGGCGCTTGTGGTCGGCGGTATTTTCATGATTTTTGCGGAATGGTACAACAAAAGATATGCCCGCGTATCGGCTGAAGACATTGATCAAATCAGTTATACGCAAGCTTTCCTGATCGGAATATTCCAATGTATTTCCGTGCTCTGGCCGGGATTCTCCCGTTCAGGTTCCACGATTTCCGGAGGTATGATCTCAGGTGTAAGCTACCGGGCTTCGGCAGATTTCTCTTTCCTGATTGCCGTTCCGATCATGATTGCCGTTTCGGGCTACGAGCTGCTGGATTCTTATAAGGATATGAATTCAGACACTCTTCTTGCTTTCGCTATCGGGTTTGTGGTTTCGTTTATCGTAGCTTATCTGGTTGTGCTTGCTTTCTTGAAACTGATACAGAAGGTTCAACTTAGACATTTTGCTTATTACCGTTTTGTGCTGGCCGCTGTATTCTGGATCTTCATCATGAACTAAACAACTTGTCATCCGAGGCTTGCATAAAGAGACTGATCTTCTCTAACATAATGTAAAGATACGGAGTGGGGCACCTTGCGTTTACTTCCAGTTAAGTCTCTGCAGCCAGGGATGAGACTAGCTAAAAAGATCTACAATGAGGAAGGGCTGATCCTTTTATCGGATGAGGTGGAGCTAACGGCTTCCTTGATTAAAAGGCTCTCTTCGCTTGGCATTGATTTTGTTTATATTTCGGATCCTAGAACTGCAGATATCCAGATTCCCGCCCTTATATCGGAGGAGACTGAGCGAATGGCTATGCAGGAGCTCCAGTCGAGCTTCCTCAAGATTTCAAGCCATTCGCTGAAAGGCTTGGTTTATCCTTATTTGGGCAAAACTTTTCTGAATGTAGTAGAAACCATAATGAAAGACTTGGGCAGCAGAGAAGACGTAATGATTATGCTTGGGAATATTCATTCCACCGATCAAACGTTATTCCGGCACTCGCTAAATGTTTGTATTTACACGCTTATGTTAGGCAAAGCTTTTGGTTACAGCCATCAGGAACTGACGGTTTTGGGATTGGGAGCGATCTTGCACGATATCGGAAAAACTAAAATCGATCCGTCGATTCTCCACAAGCCGGAAAGACTCAGCAGCGTTGAATTCGAAGTGATGAAACAGCATGCGGAAATAGGATATAAGCTGCTGAAGGATGAGCCTGGAATTCCGCTTCAGGCGGCTCATTGTGCCTATCAGCATCATGAGCGGATCGACGGCAGCGGTTATCCCCGCGGGTTAAAAGGAAATGACATTCACGATTATGCGCAGTGGATCAGCATAGCAGATTCTTATGACGCGATGACTTCGCAGCGGGTTTATAACCAGGCCTTATTGCCCCATCAGGCGGTAGAGATCTTGTACGCGGGCTGCGGAACGTTATATGAGAAACAGAAGCTTGAGATTTTCCGGGATCATGTTGCGATTTATCCGCTAGGGATGACCGTTGTTCTGAATACCGGAGAGATAGGCGTCGTTTCCAAGATCCATCCGTTTGCGCCGCAGAGACCGGTGGTCCGGGTGCTGCATTGCCCGAATCGCGGAGAACTGCAGGAGCCATACGAGATTGATCTTCTGAAGCAGCTGAATATTGTGATTACAAGTATCAACGAATCGGCTTCGCCCCAACTTGAACAGGTTTAATCAACAACAGGCTCGTCCGCTGCGGACGGGTCTGTTTTATTCATCATGTGCGGAGAAAAGTCATTTCATGGTATGATAGGGAGTATACAAAAAACATCGGTCAAAGCTTTTGCCAAGTTGTGATCAGGTTAATAATAGGATAAAGGTGAATAAATCATGAGTATGAGTAGCATTTCGCAAGGTGAACCGCAGTCTATTTCTCCGGTCAATGATCCGTGGGATCCAATCCGGTCCCTACGCCAATTCGGCCGGCACCGGCTAACCAGTGTGGAGATGACTGTAACGAACCTTTGTAATATGCGCTGTGAACACTGTGCGGTCGGCGACAGTCTGGTGCTAAAGGAGCCCGAGCAAATTCCGCTGGATCTGATGCTGAGAAGGCTGGAAGAGGTCGAGCATTTAGAGACCATCAGTATTACTGGCGGTGAACCTTCCTTCCGTTTGAAGACGGTGGAAGAGAAGATCATTCCTCTTCTGAAATATGCCAAAGAACGGGGCGTACGTTCTCAAATCAACTCCAATTTGACTTTGGACTACGGGCGGTATGAGAAATTGCTGCCTTATTTGGACGTTATGCATATTTCTTTCAATTACACGGATGTTAAGGACTTTCATGAGGTAGGTTTTGCAAGAAGCGGTCATCCGGTCAGCCTGGAGGCAGCCTCCAGAATGTATGACGCCATGATTAACAATGCCTACAGATTAAGTCAGGACGGCATGTTTATTTCAGCGGAATCCATGATAAACTATCGTACACACCGGAAATTGCCGGAAATTCACCGGCTGATTCTGGAGATGGGCTGTAAGCGTCATGAAGTGCATCCGATGTATGCTGCGGATTTTGCGGAAGGTCTGCCTGTGTTGTCTTTGGAAGACATGCGTGCGGCGATTCATCAGCTGCTGGATGCGCGCGACCCTGAGGTTTGGATGCTGTTTGGCACCCTGCCGTTTTTCGCCTGCAGCTTTAATGCTGAAGATCAGGAGCTGGTATCCCGGCTGCGGAAGGAGAAAAATGTAACGGTTCGCAATGATCCGGATGGACGTAACCGCGTGAACGTAAATATGTTTACGGGCGATGTCTTTGTGACCGATTTTGCCGCGATTCCGTCTTTCGGCAACATTGCCGGCCAGAAGCTGGATGACATCTTTGAACGCTGGATTTCCGAGCATCCTTTGTCCGGAAGCGTCAACTGCTTCTGCGATACCGCCAATTGCTGCGGACCCAATCTGCTGGTAGCGGATATGTATTATAAAGATACCGATTTCAAATCGCGCAAAGCGATTAACTTATAGAAATGAGGCGTTGGTTTTGCCCAGTCACACGGAATTCGAAATAGGCAGACTTTTTTTGAATTTACTGCTCGTTTTTGTTCTGGTTTTTCTGAACGGCGTATTTGTAGCCGCTGAATTTTCCCTGGTTAAGATGAGACAATCCAGACTGACTCAGCTCGTGAGCGAGGGGAACCGCCGGGCCGGTTATGCTTTAAAAGTAAACCAAAGGCTGGACGCCTATTTATCTGCCACTCAGCTTGGCATCACCTTAGCTTCCCTTGGACTTGGCTGGGTGGGCGAGCCGGCGGTGTCAGAGCTGCTCATCGAGCCGTTGATGTATCGTTTGGGAGTGACGGACGAAACATTGATCACAACCATTTCGGTGGCGGTCGGGTTCTTCGTAATCACCTTCCTGCATATCGTGCTTGGCGAGCTGGCGCCGAAGTCACTGGCAATTCAGAAGACGGAAGGCACCACCTTGTGGTTATCGGCGCCGCTGTTATATTTCTACAAGCTGTTTATGCCGGTCATATGGCTGCTGAATACAGCAGCTAACGGCATCCTCAAACTGATGGGGGTAGAACCAGCCAGTGAGATGGACGCGGCCCACTCTGAAGAGGAAATCCGCATATTGATGAATCAAAGCGCAAAGAGCGGAGTCATCGACAAAGACGAGATGAAGCTGATGGACAACATCTTTGATTTCTCAGACTTGCTGGCTCGTGAAATTATGCTTCCCCGTACGGACATGGACTGCTTATATACGAACTTATCGTGGGAAGAAAATTTGAAAATCGTTGCGGAAACCAGACATTCCCGTTACCCGGTTGCCCACGAGGATAAAGACCAGATTATCGGTTTTGTACATATTACTGACATGCTCCTGCCCGGCGCCGGAGAGAACAAAAACCTGGAGGACATCCTTCGTCCGATCCTGAACGTTCCGGAATCCATGGAGATCAGTCACGTCCTGCGCCTGATGCAGACCCGTCATTCCCAAATGACACTTGTCGTCGATGAATACGGCGGAACAGCGGGACTGCTGACGGCAGAAGAAATTTTAGAAGAAATTGTGGGCGATCTGCACGATGAATTTGAGGACGAGCGTCCTGAGGTGGAAACGCTGGCAAACGGTGTGTACTCTGTCGACGGCCGTCTGCTGATTGAAGAAGTTAATGATCTGACAGGGACCGACATCGAAGATGAAGAGGTCGATTCGATTGGCGGCTGGCTCTTCAAAGAGCTGGAAGGAGCCCCGCTCAAAGGGAAAAAGGTCCAGCACGACAACGTGGTATTTGAAGTAGCGGAAGCTGCAAGACTGCGGATTACCCGTGTCAAAATCTACAGAATTGAAAAACCTGCGGAGAAACAGGAGCTCAGCTCCCCGGGAGAGTAAGCTCTCCTCGCTCACGGTTTCTTCAATCTATCTGTACCTACATATTATGAAGCATGACCCGGAAAGACCGCTATCTCTGCGGCTTTCCGGGTTTTCTGTTTTGTTGGGACCGGGACGGGTTGTTTGATTCCGGACTAATTTTTTTGGTCATAATCCAGCGAAAGGAAGTTCATTTTCTAGGCGTTTGTCATATGTTAGGAATAGGTGATCTGCGATTTAGGCTTATTACGTCTGGTCTGAATATGCAAAACAGCCAAAGGAGGTTTAAACAGTGGAATTCTCTCAGGTACGTGTGTATCATCCCTTCATTGGGCCGTTTGATCCTTGCCCTCCCATCGTTACCAAAACCTATCAGACACCGCCGCAGTTGTTCATTCCTTTCCAGCCGCCGAATTTGCCGCAATTTAGTCCCAAAGAGGCCCTGTTCAAAGGCACATTATGGCCGGCTCTCTTCAGCCCTTACGAATCCAAATGGGGAAAGGGGCAATAAGTGATGGAACCGCAAAGACCTTGTGAACCCGAGTTTTATGAACTGCTGGAGCAGCTTCAGGCGATTGATTTTGTGCTTGTAGAGCTGAATTTGTATCTCGATACCCACCCGGATGATTTACAGGCAATTCAGCAATTTAATGTGCTGACCCAGGAACGTACCCAACTGGCGAATATTTTTCAGGAAAAGTATGGACCGCTTCAGGGCTTCGGACGCGCTTACAGTCGTTATCCGTTTGAGTGGTCGCAACCGCCTTGGCCATGGCAGGTGTAAGGCCTTCCACGGCGGCCGGCTATTTTATTTTTTTAGGAGGGATCGTTTGAATGTGGGTTTATGAGAAGAAATTGCAATATCCAGTCCGGGTAGGCAAATGTGATCCCCGCATGGCGAAACTGCTGCTTGAGCAATATGGGGGAGCAGACGGCGAATTGGCTGCGGCCCTACGTTACCTGAACCAACGTTATACGATTCCTGATAAAGTTATAGGACTGCTTAATGATATAGGCACTGAGGAATTTGCTCACCTTGAAATGATTGCTACGATGGTCTACAAGTTGACTAAGGACGCAACCGTTGAGCAGCTTAAAGCGGCCGGACTTGATCCGCATTACGTCAATCACGACAGTGCTTTGTATTATCAAAATGCCGCTGGCGTGCCATGGACAGCTACTTACATTCAGGCAAAAGGCGATCCGATTGCCGATCTCTACGAAGATATTGCGGCTGAGGAAAAGGCGCGGGCTACATATCAGTGGCTGATCGACATGACCGATGATGTCGACATCCAGGACGGCCTGAAATTCCTGCGCGAGCGGGAAATTGTGCATTCGCTCAGATTCCGGGAAGCCGTGGAGATCTTGAAAGACGACCGGGAGACGAAGAAGATTTTTTGAGGGCTCTATAAAGGTATTAAAAGATGTGGCGACCTTCCCCGTAAATACGGTTAAGAGGTCGCCACATTTATTTAAGCTGACTGAGGGTCTGTTTATACGTTTTTTTTGATCTAAGCAGTTCTAGCTTCAAATAGCAATTTGATTTTTGCCAGAGCGTTTAGCCAGATACAGCAGGGAGTCCGTTTCTTCAAACAGGTTTTCCCGGGAAATCCCGCTGATATAGCTTTTCAGCCCTATGCTGACGGTTACGGCTTTTCCGCCCAGCTCATCGAAATCTGTCTCAGAAATTCGGTTTCTGATCGTTTCAAGTACAGTGTAAGATTCATGCAGCTCTTTACCATAGAGCAGAAGGGCAAATTCCTCGCCGCCATAACGGAAGGCCATGTCATGGGGTTCCAGATTCTCACGGATGATTCTTGAGACATGGAGGAGAATAAGATCCCCGGCCCTGTGTCCGTATTGGTCGTTGACCATTTTGAAATTGTCGATATCCAGCAGTGCCAGGTGAAAACCTTCACCTTGTTGGCCGCGTTCCAAGGCTGTATCAAAGAAAAGCTGAAACGTGCTGTGATTGTATAGCCCGGTTTGGGCATCTTTCCTTGATTGCTTCATGATCTGCCGTTTCTCTTTCTGCGCCCGCTCCAGATCTTGTACAAGCTCTCTTCCGCTGATGATAATAATGGCAGATACAAGGGTGCTGACAAGCAGGAAAATCGGCACCGAAAGCAGATCAAACGGGGTCAGGAAAGTACGAAACCAGGAATCCCCGAAATACATGGCCAGAAAGGCAATCGTTTGAAGGACGGACGTAAACAGGGTCAAATCCATTCGGAAAAAGATCGTCGAAGCCATTATGGGCAGAAGCAGCATGGCTGTGATGATCCGGATATCCATATTTAAATGGATGATCTCCAGAGAAAGGACCGCACCCGCTCCAAATAAACTGAAAAAGGTGTATTTGGGTGCCCATTTGTGAATCAGTTCAGCAATGACAACCGCCGTTCCCATCATCAGGGCAGGATACAGCAGAATATCCATGTAGAAGTCACGAGTTGTAATATCATAGGGTATAAGCCAGTAAGCAAACAGCTGAGCTGCGCCGTGAAGGACAATGATAATCCAGTAAACCCGCAGAAACCAGCGAATCCAGCTGCTCTGCCTATGCAGGGAGAGGGCGGACGGAGTAAAGAAATCTGTCATTTTCAAAGGTTTCACCACACGAATTAGGAAATAGAAAAAGTGACTGAATGTTTGTCCATTAGCCTGACAAATGTAGAATCCGATCTTCTGCCCAACAGACTTATTGTAAATTAATCCCTTCTGTCTGCCAACAAGTTTTACGGCAATTTCGGATTCAACTACATTTTCGGGGTGAAAACAATAGAGGATTCCTGTTTGCCGGATATCAGGCTTTGCCTTTATGATAAGAATTATCGGATGAATTATCAGATCAGGAATGCAAAAAAATGAATAAAATAATAGAAATGAAAGAACATCTGGGAGCAGCAGGAGGAATGGTTATGGACAGGGTGATTGCCATCAGTGATATTCACGGGGAGCTGGACAAGCTGACAAGGCTGCTGAAGGCAGCCGATTATAAGCCGGACAAAGATCAGCTTATTTTGCTCGGGGATTATATAGATCGGGGGCCGCAGTCCAGGCAGGTTCTAGATATGGTCATCGGTCTCCAAAGACAAGGAGCTTTTCTGCTGAAAGGCAATCATGAGGATTTGATGATTCAGGCGCTGACCACCAAGGAAGAACAGCCGTGGAACCGCTGGGTGGTCCGTAATGGCGGGGACAAAACGCTGCTCAGCTATGGATTGTTTGAACGCGATTTCCAATCGAAGGGGACAGGAGAGTCCTTTCGCATGCCGGTCATGTATGCTCCGGAGCTTTGGAAGCATCTTGAATTTGTGCAAAGCCTGGATCATTATATTGAAACCGATGACTTTATTTTTGTCCATGGCGGGGTGGATCCCGAGCAGGAGCTGGCCCAAACGCCGCCTTATACGCTGATGTGGATACGGACTCCGTTTCACAACGGATATGCCGGCAAGAAGAAAGTGGTGTTCGGCCATACACCGACCAGCGGTCTTCATGGCGATGCGGCTAACAATCATGTATATTATGGGGAAAATAACATTATCGGCATCGATGGCGGCGCCGTTTTCGGCGGTCAGCTTAATGCGCTGGATGTAACAAACGGCATCGTTTATTACGTTCGATGAAACGTTAACGAAAAACAAATAGAAACTGAACAGAAAACGAACAAAAGATATATCCGCTAACAGCGGATGATCAGGAGGAGACAGTAGATCATGGAAACCAGCAAGCCGTTGATTAAACCGCAGGCGATTGTATTTGATATGGACGGGACTTTGTTTCAAACGGAAACACTGCTGATCCCGGCTTATCACAATGTGTTTAATAAATTGCGCGAAGAAGGACTTTATACCGGAGAGACGCCTCCGGAGCAGCTGATGCTGGGCAGCCTGGGCATGCTGCTGGAAGACATCTGGAAGGTGGTCATGCCTAAAGAACAGGTTCATGTTCACCGCAGAGCCGATGAGTTGCTGCTGCAGTTTGAACTTCAAGGGCTGCAGGAGGCTACTTCCAAGCTTTATCCGTCTGTTCCAAATACGCTTTGGGAGCTGCATGATCGCGGCGTGAAGCTGTTTGTTGCCAGCAACGGCCTGGAGCATTATGTGAAAGGTGTGGCTGCAGCCCATCAGATCGCGCCTTTGTTTGACGGCTTATACAGCGCCGGAGAATATGCAACCACCTCCAAGGTGGATTTGCTTCGGCGCCTGATGGACGACCATGGAATGGAGAGAATCTGGATGGTCGGCGACCGCTCCTCCGATGTAGAAGCGGGCATCAAGAACGGGCAGACGGTAATCGGCTGCGCTTATGCCGGTTTTGGCAAAGAAGATGAGCTGAAAGGCTCGGATGTGCTGATCGACGATTTCAGCCAGCTCTTGGCGTTATATGATCAGGCAGCAGAATAAGCCATGAACGGCAAAACAGACCCTTAATCAAGAGGGTCTGTTTTTTTAGCTTTTTGTTTATAGGACCATAAAGCATATTCCAGCGGCTTCAGGATGGCGTTGCGGTAGGCTTCCTTGTCTCCGCTTCGGGCAAATACTTCCCGGGCCGGCTTCGGGTTAACCTCCAGCACGTAGATGTGGCCACTGCGGTCAATGGCCAAATCGAGCGCGAGCTCGCACAGAGGCCCATAAAGCCCATCCAGATACGACGCTATGCCAAGGCTTACTCTCTCGGCCTCGTGCCGCACCTCAGCTACCTTTTGCTCCGAATGTATCCATGTCTTGAGCAGTGTATTCATCTCCGCGGCCGAACCTCCGCCATGCAGGTTGGAGGTCACGCTGCGTGCGGGACCAATCCTTCCCGCACAGCCGGTCACGGACCAGACACCGCTGCCGTTTTTCTGCACCAGCATTCGGTAGTCGTGTACTCGGCCGTTTGGCAGCCTGATGTCGATGCCTTCCTGTACCAGAAACCGGGTGCCTTTTTTCCAGTTCAGCAAATAGGGTCCCATCCGGGAAAGGTGCAGCTTCTGAGGGGGAACAATCTTCCGCTGCCGGTTCCGTCCCTGGATTCTGTACATTTGCGAGCCGAGTTTCTCAATGCAGAGGATCCCCCGGCCGCCGGTGCCTTGAATCGGTTTAATGTAAATGCAGTTATTTTTCTTCAGCATGGCATATATATCCGAAAGAGAATTGAAATAGTCAGTGTCCGGCAAATAGTTCTTGAATTCGGGCCTGCGTGACAACACCTGATAAATCGTCCACTTGTCCCGCAGAGGTTTGTTGAGGAAATGAAGATGTCCGTAACGTCTGCGGAAAATGCGGAGCTGTTCGAATCGTTTGCTCTTCTGGATGCGGCAGCGGTCAAAAATCATATCGGGAAAAGGCCGCCAGGAACGCGACCATTTCCCCTGGATAGGATCGAACATCATCGCCTGGATCTTATTTTTATCCGCACTGACGTCGGAGGGGGTAAAAACAATCACTTTTAAGCCGATTTTATGCCCTTCCAGTGTCATGCGTTCGTAAATTTTCCGTTCTTCAAGCTGTTTTCTGTCATTCAGATACAGCGTCAGAATGCCGAGTACGGGCTGCGGCAAAATATTCACCTTCTTTTTTGGGAAGTTGGCTTACCGGCTGCCGGAGCGCTCTTCAAAGTCCCCGGGCTTCCCTGATAAAAGAAGCGTTGGTTTACCGGTTGGTCCTGTAGTAATCCCGCCGGCCGACAACCCGGCCTTGAAGCACATTTTAAGGCTGGCCAGGTTATCCAGGGCTACTTTACAATTGAGCTGTCCCATTTGCTCCAGCTGTGCTTTCATCAGGAGAGTGCCTATGCCTCTGCTGCGATAAAGCGGGTGTACAACAACTGCGCTCAAGTCTTTGCCGTACCCAGCCGTGCAAAGAACACCGGCCAGGCGCCGGCCGTCCTCTGTCCATACTACAGCTTGCATAATCCCGGTCCCCGGCTCGGCAAAGGACTGTGGAGTCAAGCGGAGAACAGAGCGATAAGCATCCTCTGTAATTCGTTTAGATCCATATTTTCGTATGAAAGCCAGCAGGGTGCTGTGATACCTTTCCCAGGAAGCAAGCTCTTCCGGCCTAACGGAGGATATTTGCATCAGATCGCCTCCTTGTTTGGACATTTCCGGGAGGGCGTGTCACCCTTTTTTCGTTTTGGAAAGATAATTGCTGTATTGAAACAGCCGCTGCAGTGATTTTTGACGGATCTGCGGTTCGTCGAATTTCATGGGTCTAGAATTGGCTTCGAAGAACCAGAGCTTCCCGTCTTCATCCACGCCCAAATCCATCGACATTTCCCCAAGCTTGTGTCCGCAGGCCCGTTCAATCTGGCGGGCAATGACGAGCGAGGAGGTTCGCGTCAATTCCAGGAGCTCCTCGGTTGTCTCGCTGCCAAAGACCGGCAGCAGCATTTCCTTTGGATTCTCCACGCTGCCGCCCTGCGGGACATGAGTGGTGATTCTCTTCCGGCCGGCCAGCCTTGCCCCGGTACCGGTAACGGACCAGAAGCCGCGACTCGTCTTCTGCACCAGCACACGCAGATCAAAGCGGCGTCCCTGATAGCTGGCCAGCTTGATCTCCTGCTGCATGATGTAAGGCGTTTTGCCGGTTTCAAGCCGAATTCGCCGCCAGAGCAGCGGGAATTTGCTTGTTTTATAAATTACGTTCCGGTTTGGAGCCTGGATAATCAGCTTGTAAGGTTTCTTATCCTGAGGGTCGTGGGTGAGCTTCATGATGCCTTTGCCGGCTTTGCCGCTCTCAGGCTTCAGATACAGCTGCGGATATTCAGCAAGCATAGCCGCAAGTGAAGACCGGGAGCCGAGCCGTTTCGTGGCAGGTACAAACCCGGCCGTCTGTTTGGATTTTCTCAGCCAGCCGAACAGCTTCCATTTGTTGAAGAAAAAGGGGTTAAACAGCTGAATATGCGGGTGGCTTAAGCAGGCACTGATCTTCCGCTGGATGACGCCTTTCTTCTCCTCCTCGCGGTTGGGAATGCGGCTATAAATGATATCCGGCAGCGGGAACGACTGCTGGATCCATTGCTTGCCGTCGGCTTGATAGGTGTAGCCCTGTACCTGATCTGCAGACAGCTTGAGGTCACGGGTAGTCAGCACATACACCTGATAACCGAGCTCTTTGCCGGTTTTGAGAATGTCCCGGAAGTTGGCGTGGTTACCGGCAAATTTACGGGCCGGATCAGCAACCGTCAGGACCGCTATCACCGGTTTGTGGTCATCCTGGCTGGTGAAGCTCATGCTTCCTCCCTCCTCCGGAATTTACTAAGGTACATACAATGCTCAAGAATATGCTGGATAGAGGCGCGGCCCTCCACTTTAAGCTGCGGGTGCTTGAAGATGGAGCGCCCAGGTTTGGCATTGGCTTCAAACATCCAGATATTCTCATCTTTATCGATGCCCAGGTCAAAGCCAAGCTCGCCGATCAAATGCTTATGATGCTGTTCGATGCTTTCAGCCAGAGTCACGGCGACCTGTTTGGCTCTCCGCAGCATTTCTTCGCTCTTCGCGCCAAAAGCGCGTGTCAAAGCCTGCTGCGGGGTCAGCAGCGAGCCGCCGTTTTTGATATGGGTGGTGACGCTGCCTTTGCCGGCCTTTTTGGCCCCGATTCCGACAACTACCCATTGATTGCGGCCGTTCTTATGCATATGGAAGCGGAAGTCGATCGGACATCCGTCCACTTCGATCAGCCGGATTCCCTGCTGGACCACATAGCTGCGAAGTCCGCGGCCATGGCGGTGCTGCAGCGTTCTCATTAGCGAACCGAAGCTGCTGAACTTCTGCAGCGCGTTGCCTGATTTCCTGCGGTACCGGACAAAATAACCGGTTTGCGGCACATAGGAGATCCGGTAAATACCGTTGCCAAGGCTCCCGCCGCTGGGTTTGTAATACACGATGGAATGCCGATCCAGCATATCCTTGATTTGATCGCTTGTAGGATTAATGATGGACTCCGGCACATATTTATTTACTGCAGCATCGTGTTCGAGCAGCCGGTAGATATCGGATTTATTGAAGAAGCTCCAGTTAAAGAAGGGGATTCTTCTGCGAATAAATCGTTCCCGCAGCTGCTGAATCGATGTGGTGGTTTCCGCTCTCCTGCTTGGCAGGCGATTATAAACAACGTCAGGCAGCGGGACCCGCTGGCGGTAGAAGGTGCCTGATTCATTTAGGAAAAAGCCGTTGACCGTTTCTTCCTGCCAATTGATGTCCCGCGGGGTGAAGGCGAAAATATAGCACATTCTGCTGCCTTCCCGAAGCAGCGACTTGATGAACCCGGTCCGGGAGCCAAACGGCTGTTGGGCAGAGGAGGTAGGGCCATCAGAGAGAACGCCGATGAGGGGTCCAATCTGCACCTCGTCGTTTTGGTTCAGGCTACGCAGGAAGATGGAGCCGGTTTTTGGAACGCGAATCCCACGCCGTACGCCTGAAGCCAGATAGAGATGATTACCGGATTTGCGGATCGGCTTTACGGATGCATACATTCGGTCAGCGCCCAGCCGCAGATTCACCTTCTTTTTACCGCTCAGTTTGAGCTTTTTGAGCAGGGAGCCCGATACATAGACGACGCTTTGGGGCTGCTGGGTAAAGTGCACATTGCAGAAAGTCAAACTCATGGGTTATCCTCCTAAGAGTTTTGCTGCGCGAAGCCCATATTCCATGAACACACGCGGCAAATAATCTTCAATTGAAGCGTTAGCTTTCATTACGAAATCTCAGCCGCTTCAACTGGTTTCAGGTTGCTTCAGCAAATAACAAGCGTATAACACGGGATTCTCCACGGCTTTTCTGGCTCCGCTGCTGTCTCCGATTCCGAAGAAAGCGCTGCGGCCGGGCTTTGAATTCACTTCGAGCAGCCAGATCCGTGCTTCCGAATCAATACCGAAATCAAGGCCGAGCTCTGCGAGTCTGCCAAACCGTTCTTCCAGATAAGGAGGAATAACGGCGGACAATTGGCGAAGGTTGGCGATAATCGACCGGGCAGCCGTTGGTCCAAATTCACGGCTCAGCAGCTGGTCTGCCCGGCAGGCTTTGCCGCCCCCGTGCAGATTGGAGGTCAAAGAACCGGCTTTGCCGACCCGGGCGGCCATTCCGGTCATCGACCATTGGCCTTCTTTGCCTTTTTGCATAAGCACCCGGATATCAAATGGTTCCCCGGAACGAGTTGAAAGCCTCAGCTTGGGCTGTGCTAGAAAAGGTTTGCCCCGTCGCAGCGATTCGATATAACGGGCGGTATCCCGGCCTGAATGGAACCTGTGCTGAAAGACCTCGTTGCTGATGTCACGGCCCGACAGCAGGTACACACGCCGCTCTCCGAATTGACGTTCCTTAAGATGAAGCGCCAGTTTGCCATGGGTACCGAACTGGGGTTTTAGAAATATCTCTCCTTGCCAGCGGTTAAGCAGTTCTTTTAATTGTCTGAAATTTTCGTATTTAAAGGTTTCGGGCAAATAGGGGGCGATTTCCTGATTTTGTTTAAGCGCCTCATAGACGATCCATTTGCCGGCGGTTCCTCTTCCGAGAAGGCGGAACCTGTGTTTCTCGGCGAGTGCCGCAAGCTGCCTTCGTTTCTCCCATTTTTGCGTTCCTGAGCTGAAGAAACGGTCATAAACCACGTCCGGGAGCGGGAACTTTCGGTTCACCCAGCTTCCATCCCGGAACGTATAACCCGTGATTTGATCTTCATCCGTTTCTGCGCGGGGCGTGAAGGCATAGGCGGTTAAACCGTGTCCGGATGCGGCAAGACAAAGCTTCCGGGCAAACCCCGACTCGGCGAAAGGAGCCGGACCGTCCGGAGTTGCCGCAACCAAGATGCCGAGCGTTCCAGTTCTCTTTGGTTGTGCTTGTGATTTAGCCTGCTTTCCAGATTCCATATTGGAGGCTCCTTTCGCTGCGGATGTCTTCCCGGAGGCATCCTGTCAATATCCCGACAAGTAACTGGCATAATCGAGCAGCCGCCGGACGGATGGACGAATCTTGTTGTCGCCAAGAGGCGTATTGTCATTCTTAGAGGGTTTGGAGTTGACCTCCAGCAGCCAGATCCGGCCCGATTGATCCATGGCCAAATCAATGCCCAGCTCGCCGAAATGGGCCGAGGAATGATCATCCATGCCCTGGGCGATTTCAAGGGCGGCTTTATGCAGTCTAACTCCGGCTTTCTGTTTAATGGCTGTTGGCAGAGAACTGCGTTCTACCGCGTCTTTAACGGTCGAGAGCGTCCCACCTCTGGCCAGATTGGAGACAAAATGCTGGGACCCGGCAATCCGCGCAACGACCGAGGTGACAGCCCACTGGCCGCGATTGTTCTTCTGTACCAGTGCGCGGAAATCAACGGGGCGTTTAGCCATTTCAATCAGGTGGAGCCCCTGCTGGATCTGATAGCGGGTCGTCTTCATTTTGCCGGCTAAAGCGTTGTGCAGCTTGGTCAGACTGTCATGATTTTGTTTACGGACTCCATATTCCTGGGTGGTTTGAGACATAAAAGAGCCTCCCGGCATGCGCTGGATCCGGATAATGCCTTTACCGAGACTGCCTTTGACCGGCTTCAGGAAAACAATTGGATATTTGGCAAGCATGCTCTTTAGGCTGGTCAAACCTCGGTGCAGATGAGATTCCGGGAGGTAGCGGACAAGCTGCCCGTCTTTCTGCAGAGCATCAAAAACTTCGGTTTTGTCGAGATATTTTTCATTGAAAAAGTGGCTTCGGTAACGGTTCTTAACCTCATGCATAAAGTGCTGGACACTTGGTTTGTTCTCCAGCTTCCGCGAAGTCAGACGGTTGTAATAAACGTCGGCTACCGGGAACTCTCTCGCCCGCCAGGCCTTGTCGAACACCCAACCTTTAATGCTGGAGACACCTTGCTCGATGCCCTCGGGAGTGATGAAGTAAACAAAGGCTCCCTGCTTCTGGCCTGCGGCGGTCATCTCCCTGCAGAAAGCGGTAATTTGGCCGAAGGGCCTTTCCGGGTTACCCGGATAATCCCGACTGATCAGCACGCCGACAACCGGTCCTAAATGCAGGGTTCTCGAGTTCGGCGTATACACCAGGCGAAGCACGGTCTGCGGGGGAATGCCCATTTTTTCGGCCAGATAAGAACTGATGCGCAAGCTGGTTGCTTTGCTTTGCGGGATAACTCTGACGTAGTACTCAAAAGAGCCGAATAACATCCGGATGGGTGTCTGGGAGGGGATTTTCATCCTTTTTACCGCTGCTGCCCCAAGCACAATGTCGCTGTCTCCGAGTAAGCCCGGATTCATGATTCTAATGGGTAGTTTTATGGAGGGCATTTGACGTTCTCCTTCCAACCTGAGGCTGGTCACTTTATACTGATGGCACGACCTGCATGATTGCATGTATTTCATCATATGAGGACATTTTTACCTTGGTGATTAGCCTCGGGGATGAATTTGCCCGGGGTTTTTGCTTCAGGTCAGCGGGTACGGTATAATGCCAAAGACTAAGGTAATAGAGGAGATGTCATTCATGAACATTTACGATCAGGCCCACGGGCTTGCCAAAGCGCTGAAAGAAAGCAAAGAAGTAGAGGAAATTAACGCAGCTATGAAGCTGGTGGATGCCGATCCTGAGAGCAAACGGATGCTGGAGGATTTCCGCAGCCGTCAAATGGAGGTTCAGCAGCGGATGATGTCCGGTGATATGCCTGCCCAAGAGGAAATGGAGCAGATGGAGAAGCTGTTTGATACGCTCAGCCTGAACCTGAACATCCGCCGCCTGTTTGATGCGGAGCGCCGTCTTAGCGTGATCATTCAGGATGTGAACCAGATTATTTCGGACAGCCTGCAGGACTTGTACGGTACCAATAATCTGTAAAATCTAAATCTTTCAAGTAAACTCTCATATTTGTCCGTAAGCTTCATAGACTAGAAATATAGATTTCTAGCGAAGGAGTGTTTAGGGATGACAATTTGGGGGAAAGTAAAGCATATTTTGTACATGCTGGTTGCGCTGGCTATGCTGCTGTATGCGCTGCCGATGATTTCTTTTGCACCGGGCAGTGGCTGGGTGTCGTGGTTCGGCGCGGTTTGGGCTTTGTTTGCTTTTCTGGTGATCGGCGCTCATCTTCATTTCATTCTGGGAGTCGATACGGAGAACAAGAAGCAGCTTGAATGGATTCGTCAGGCCAAGCTGCGGGAGTGGCAGCTCAAGTGGTCCAAAGACCGCAAGCAAAGCCGGACTTTGTAAACTTGCTAAATCCGCTAAATTTGCTAGACTTTCGAAACTTCTGAACTTGCTGAACTCGCCGAGCGAGCTGAACTCACCGAAGAACCTGCTGAAGAACTCGCTAAACTCGCTGAACGCTTATTAAGACCAAGCCCTGTTGTCCTTTGTGGACAGCAGGGCTTTTTGTGCGTTTTATGTATTTTGCCCGGTTGGTGTCTTTGGTTTCGGGATGCGGCTAATGATGCTATAATAGATACAGATTAGTACAGATTTGCGTCCGGAGGGATAACAGATGGAGGGACACGAAGAAACCATAACCAAACACGAGCAGCTGCTCCAATATATAGAGGGTTTGAAGGTAGGTACTAAGATTTCGGTACGCAAGCTGGCCAAAAATCTTGGCGTCAGCGAAGGCACCGCCTATCGGGCTGTAAAAGAAGCGGAAAATGTAGGCATCGTCATTACGAAGGAACGGATCGGAACGGTGCGCGTGGAGAAGAAGCCGCGCAACTTGAGCGACCAGCTTTCTTTCGGCGATGTGGCCGAAATTGTGGAAGGTCATGTGCTAGGGGGGAATGAAGGGCTTGGCAAAGCGCTGCACAAATATGTGATCGGCGCGATGAAGATCGATGCGATGGTTCGTTACATAGACGCGGGCAGTCTCCTGATTGTCGGCAACCGTGAGGATGCGCATATTCTGGCGCTGGAACAAGGCTCGGGGGTGCTGATTACAGGCGGCTTTGGCACAAGCCGGGAGGTCAAGCAGCTGGCGGACAAGCTGGCACTGCCTATTATTTCTTCGCGTCACGATACGTTTACAGTAGCTTCCATGATCAACCGGGCGATCTTCGACCGGATTATCAAGAAGAAGATTATGCTGATCGAAGATATTGTCACGGCTTCCAAGAGAAAGGTCAGCTTCCTGAAGACGACCAGCTCTGTGGCCGACTTTAAACGGCTGGCCGCTGAGTCCGGACAGTCGCGGTTTCCGGTCACGGACGACTGGAACCGGGTTATCGGCATTGTCAGCCAGAAGGACCTTGAAGAAGCGGATCTGGAGCATTTGATTGAAAAATATCTCACACGCAGTCCGATCACGGCCGCTCTGCAGACCTCACTTGCTTCGGCTGCGCAAATTATGGTTTGGGAAGGCATTGACTTTCTGCCGATCGTGGACCGTAACCGGAAGCTGGTGTCTTCCGTCACCCGCAAGGAAGTTCTCCAAGCGATGCGGGACGCGCAGAATCAGCCGCAGCTTGGCGAGACATTTGAGCAGCTGATGTGGAACGGTTTCGCCGAGGAGCGCGGGGCGGACGGGCATTTATTTTTCCACGGGATCATTACGCCGCAGATGGCGACCAACCTGGGAACGATATCGGAGGGCGTGTTGTCCTCCTTAATGACCCAGGCCGGGCTGGCGGCAGCCAAGGATCTCAGCGGAAGCGGTTATGTGGTAGATAACATGACCACTTATTTCATCCGGCCGCTGCAGATTGAGAATCAGATCGTGATTACACCGGTTGTGCTTGAGGTCAGCCGCAGAACATGCAAACTTGAAATCGAGATGAGCCACCATGACGGCATTGCAGCCAAAGCGGTAATGACGCTGCAGTCGATCGATCATGGCTGACAAGGGAGCCGGCAGCGGCAGACTGCTGTTCGATTTTTCAGAGGGATGAGATGGATTTACGGAGTGGCTGCTTTTAAATCCACCCAGACCTGCAGCACGCCTTCACTGACCAGCATCGTTTTGATCTGAATGCTGTACTCCTTGTCCCGGACCACATATCTCTTCTGGTTTAACAGGATGCGCGTCATTTTGGCGTCGCTGTCGATATCATACATATTCCGCCCCCGGAGAACGTTCAGCTCGGTTTGCAGCTTCTGCGTCACTTCCTTAACCACAAGGGAATCAAAAGGCGGATCATGTTCTTCAATTGTGATTTTGATCTCTTTGATTGCGGTTTGGCGCCGACTGTATTTCTTCATAGCCTGCAGATCAATTTTGGCTTGCTCCAATTCGATCTGCAGGTCTTTTTTCTCCGTCCAGATCCGGTTGTAGGCAGCATGGTACAGGGAGTTGTAGACAAGGCTTCCGGCCAGCATGCCCAGCACAAAGACGCCTGCAAGCTGCATAAAGGGACGAAAACGGTCAAACTGCGGCACTCTCATACGTTATCCCCGGCTCCCTCCGCACACCCATTTCACAAGCTCCGAGCCCATATGGGCGCCCAGAAAAGCAAACAATATATATAAAATCTGCTTGATAGCGGGCGACAGATTTCCATCAAAAAAATTGCTTTCAATGACCCGCATAGGGTCTATGGTTCCGCCGACGGCGGCAGCGAGCGCCCAGATTTTAATCCGGTCGGAAACGTCGAGCATGGTCTGGGTAGGAGGCTGAAGAGAGATGACAGCCCCGATGCCTCCGATCATCGCGCCTCCCAGAACGATGCCGAAGGCAATAAAGAAATCAAGGATGGCTTTGGTCATAAATGAGCTCATAGTGGCGGATTCTCCTCTCCAGCCCCGCTTGTCCGGAGCGCTTTTATACCATTGTATGGGCGAACCGTGCTCTTATATGATAAAATCTTTAATAGGAACGGATGTGCCTATCGGGGAAAAGGAAGAAGCCGAAGGTGGAGTCCGAATGCCGCTTATTTGGGCGAAGGATATGTCTATAAATAACGGGCTAATGTCCGTTCGTTTTATATAACCATCTGGTATGGAAGAACTACGAATTACCGCGGCGGCTGCCGCGGCGGGGAGGGAAAGGGATGACAAGCGAAAGTTTTGTGCATCTGCATGTGCACAGCGAATACAGTCTGCTGGACGGCGCGGCCAGGCTGGAGGATCTGGTGGACAAGGCGGCCGAATACGGCATGAATGCCCTGGCCCTGACGGATCATGGCGTGATGTACGGGACGGTTCCTTTCTACAAGCTGTGCAAATCGAAAGGGATCAAGCCGATCATTGGTATGGAGGCTTATTTTACCGCAGACTCACGGAAGGAGCGCGGCAGCCGGAAGGATCAGCCGATTTATCATCTTATTCTGCTGGCCAAGAATGAACAGGGGTACAGGAATCTGATGAAGCTGTGCTCCATTGGACACCTGGAGGGTTTTCACTATAAACCCCGGATTGACTGGGACGTGCTGAAGCAGCACAGCGAGGGGCTTGTCGTGCTCAGCGCCTGCCTGGGGGGAGAGGTGCCCCAGCATTTGCTGCATGGACATCATGAGGAGGCCAAACGGGCTGCCTTGCGGTACAAGGAAGTGTTTGGCGAGGATTTCTATATCGAAATTCAGGATCACGGCCTGCCGGAGCAGAAAAAGGTCAATCCGCTGCTAGTGGAGCTGGCCCGCGAAATTGGCGTGCAGCTGGTGGCTACAAACGATGTGCATTACCTCCAGCGGGAGGATGCGGATGTTCAGGATGTACTGATTTGTATCGGCACCGGCAAAAATGTCGAGGACGAGGAACGGTTCAAAATTCCGACTAACCAGCTCTACTTGAAAAGCCAGGACGAAATGGCCAGGCTGTTCCCGCAGTGGGCCGAAGCGGTTGCCAATACAGCCGTCATTGCAGATAAGTGCAGCCTTGAACTGGAATTTGGACGCTCGATTCTGCCGGAATACCGTCCGCTGCCGCAGGGCACGGATGCAGCCGGCTATCTGGAAGAGCTGTGCCGCAAAGGGCTTGAGGAGCGTTATGCGAAGCTGGATCGCTGGCAGGATGAGAAACAGCGCGGCGAGCTGGAGCAAAGGCTCGCATTTGAGCTTGGCGTCATCGACCGGATGGGTTTCTCTGATTATTTCCTGATCGTCTGGGATTTCATTGCTTTTGCCCACAGACAGGGCATCGCTACCGGACCGGGGCGGGGATCTTCGGCAGGCAGTCTGGTAGCTTACACGCTGCATATTACGGATGTAGATCCGATGAAATACAATCTGCTCTTTGAACGTTTCCTGAATCCGGAGCGGGTGACGATGCCCGATATTGATATTGACTTCAGTGATGAGCGCCGGGATGAAGTCATTGCTTACGTCGCTGGGAAATACGGCCCTGAACACGTGGCGCAAATTATTACATTTGGAACAATGGCGGCAAAGGCGGCTGTGAGGGATGTCGGACGGGCGCTGAACGTCCCGTTTGGAGAAGTGGACAAGGTGGCGAAGCTGATTCCTTCCCATCTGGGTATTACCCTTGAGCGCGCGCTTAAGGAAAGCCCCGATCTTAAAGCGCTCTATGACTCCTCGCTACGAATCCGGGAGCTGCTGGACATGGCCATGAAGGTCGAAGGCATGCCGCGGCATGCTTCCACTCATGCCGCCGGCGTGGTCATTTCCCGCGATCCGCTCACTGATGCAGTTCCGCTGCAGGAAGGGAGCGAAGTGGCCGCTTTGACACAGTATTCGATGGAGAATCTGGAGTCGATCGGCCTGCTCAAAATGGACTTTCTGGGTCTGCGTACTTTGTCGATCATCGAAAGATGTATGAACTGGATTGTCAGTCTGGAAGGTAAGTCGCCGGATTTCCGGGTTATTCCCGACGATGATCCTCTGACTTATTCGATGCTGTCCAAAGGGGAAACAACGGGCATCTTCCAGCTGGAATCCTCAGGAATCCGGCGGGTGCTGAAGGATTTGCGGCCGTCGAAATTTGAAGACATTATTTCTGTTGTTGCCCTGTACCGTCCGGGCCCGATGGAGTTTATCCCCAAATATATCGGCGGTAAACACGGCCAGCTGGAGGTGGAGTATCCGCATTCGGATCTGAAGCCGATTCTGGAGGATACGTACGGCATTATCGTCTATCAGGAACAGATCATGCAGATCGCTTCCAATATGGCGGGGTTCTCGCTGGGCGAAGCGGATTTGCTGCGGCGAGCGGTGTCCAAGAAGAAACGCGAGGTGCTGGACGAGGAACGCGGGCATTTTGTGGCCGGCAGCCTTAAGCAGGGCTACAGCGAGCAGGATGCGAACGCCGTTTATGATATGATCGTCCGGTTTGCGGATTATGGTTTTCCCCGCGCCCACGCCGCCGCTTACGGCGTGCTTGCCTTCCAGACCGCCTACCTGAAGGCGCATTATCCGGTCGAATTTATGGCCGCCATGCTAACGGCCGTGATGGGCAGTCACCGCAAGGTAGCGGAATATATTCTCGAATGCCGCCGTATGGGCATTAAAGTGCTTCCGCCGGACGTCAATGACAGCGGCGTGCTGTTTACGCCGCGTCGCAGCGCCGCCGGGCATACGGGCGCCGAGTCCGAAGCTTCGGCTCCAGGCGGGCCTTCATCCGAAACGGGGCCTAACGAAGGCGGGGGCGTGATCCGATTCGGCTTGGCCGCGATCAAAAATGTCGGCACCCAGGCGATGGAGAGCATCATCCGCGAGCGGGCCGAGAAGCCGTTCGAAAGCCTGATTGATTTCTGCCGCCGCGTTGATCTGCGGGTGTGCAACAAGCGCGTCATTGAGTCGCTGATTCAGGGCGGCGCGTTTGACAGTTTGCCGGGCCACCGCGCCCAGCTGCTGGCGATGCTGGACGAAGCGGTGGAAGCCGCGCTCAAATGGCGCAAGGAACGGGAGGATCTGCAGATCCAGTTCTTTGATTTCGTGGAGACGGTCAACTGGGAGATCCCATATCCCGAGGTGCCGCGTTTGCCTGCGGCAGACCAGCTGTCGCTGGAGCGGGAGCTGCTCGGCTTATATTTGTCGGGCCATCCGCTCGACGATTATGAAGAGCTGCTGTCTGCAGAAGGCGTGGACAAGCTGATGGATTTGGCGGAAGCACCGGACGAGACCCGGACGGTTGTCGGCGGCATGGTCGTTTCGCTGAAGGCGATCACGACGAAGAAAGGCAAGCCGATGGCGTTCATGGAGCTGGAAGACCAGGTTGAACGCGTGGAGGTTGTGTTGTTCCCCGAGGTGTGGGCGAGAAGCCGGAACCTCGTGGAGAAAGGGGCGCTGCTGGCCGTCCGGGCGACGGTGCAGCAGCAGGACGAGGGCTTCAAGCTGCTGGCCGACGAAGTGGCGCAGCTTGAAGCCGATGGCCTCGCGAGGCTCCGCCGCGCGGCCCAGGCCCCGCGGGCGCGCAGCGCCGGCGCCGGCCCGGGCAGCCGCCCGGCGCCGCCCGCGGGGCAGGGGTCCGGGCCTGCCACAGGCGCCCGGACAAGTGCAGCGGCCGGTCCGCAGGCGGGACCGGCCCGAGGCAGCGCCGGCCCGGCCGCGGCACGGCCGGCTGGCGCTGCTTCCGCCGCCCGCGCAGGCGGGGCGGCGGCTTCGCCGGCCTCCCGCGGGGCAGGCGGCCAGGGCGTGAAGACGCAGGGGCAGCGCGTCTTCATCAAGATTGCCGCGGCGGCGGAGGACGCCCGGCTGCTGGAGCAGCTCAAGCAGCTGCTGGAGCAGCACCCGGGGCCGCTGCCCACGGTGCTGTTCTACGAGAGCAGCGGCCGGCTGCTCGCGCTCAGCGAGCGCTACCGCATCAAACCATCGCCTGAGCTGATCCAGGCGATGGAGAAGCTGCTCGGCGCAGGCACGGTCCGAATCAAATAACGATCCGAATCAAATAGCCGCCGGGCTTATGTATGATCGACTCGTAGTCGGACACGGGTATCCGCCGCAAACGGATATGATCGACGGCCTTCCGTTAAGCTCCGGAAGGCCGTTTCTTCTGCCAAGCAGAGCCTATACAATATAGGCCGCCCGGCTGCGGTTTCCTTATAATGGGCAGGCGCCAGTAGGCGATAAGGGCGAAAGCTCTGCGTCATTTTTCACATGAAAATGGACATTTCAAAGATCAGGTTTTAAGAACTTTTTCCACTCTCCGCGCATACACTTAGGAACACGCAAGGACAAAGACCGGGACGATGTCCGGTGATTTGAACAGCGTACTTTACGCATTTGCTGCGGGAGGGATTAGATGACCTACGAATTGGCGGAAGCCCAGCTGCGCAGAAGGGGAGTCAGTCTGGAATCTATTGCTTCAATCGTGTACCAGCTCCAGCTTCCCTATCATCCGGGCTTGAAAGAGGAAGAATGTTTGGACAGCGTTAAATCGGTCCTGGGTAAAAGGGAGGTCCAGTACACCTTATTTACGGGGATTGCACTGGATGAGCTGGCGGAGAAGAGGCAGCTGCCCGAACCGCTGCAGGCGATTCTTGAAGCCGACGAACCGCTGTACGGGGTGGACGAAACGATGGCGCTTGGCATTACCAGCCTGTTTGGTATGATCGGCTTGACGAGTCTTGGTTACTTGGACAAGGTAAAGCCGGGGATTATCGGGATTTTGAATGATCAAACGGATAGTATCCATGTTTTTCTGGACGATCTGGTCGCAGGAATTGCCGCAGCGGCATCGGCACGTATTGCCCATAATAACGAGAATGCCAAGCAGTATCTCTGATGAATTTAATCCAAGGCCGGGGACTGAATGCAGATTCAGCCCGCCCGGCTGCTGCCGGCTTTGATGGACAGGCTCGGCAGCTCAACAAAGGACACTGATTTTGTTAAGATAGAAACAAGTATAACTTTCAGGACCCGGGCGATTTTATATTGCCGGTAAATAGCAGCAGAAACGAGTTCGCCTTCACAAAAAAGGCACATCGATAGACATTTTCGTTGTTCCTATGCTTGAGAAATAAAGGGCGGTTTCAGGGTGAGGATGGTGTAGATATGATGCAGTATGAGCTGCTGTTAAGAGTGCTGCTGGCCGGAATTTGCGGAGTGATCATCGGTTATGAACGCAAGAATCGAATGAAAGAAGCCGGGGTGCGCACCCATTTTGTGGTTGCGGTCGGAGCTGCCTTAATGATGATCATTTCCAAATACGGATTTCAGGATCAGGTGGGATGGGAGAATTTGTCGGTCGATCCTTCACGGATTGCGGCAGGCGTGGTAAGCGGCGTAAGCTTCCTTGGAGCCGGGATGATTTTTATGCAGAAACAGACGATCAAAGGATTGACCACCGCGGCCGGTATTTGGGCGACCTCAGGCATCGGCATGGCGGTCGGGGCCGGTTTATATTGGATTGGCTTGGGAGTGACGCTAATTATTTTCGTAGGCCAGGTTCTGATGCACAGCCGGTTTGGAGGGAAGAGTCTGGCTACCCCGAGAAGTGAAAAAATCCATGTGCTTCTGCAAAATGAAGCAGGTGCGGCGGAACGTTTGTTGAATAAGCTTAAGGAGCAGCATATCCAGGTGACGACTTTTTCGATGGAAAAATTGGAAACCGGGTTATCTCTCGAGGCTGTGGTCAAATGGAAGGTAGAAATGCCTCCCGATCAACTGATCGCGCTGCTGAGCGAGCTCTCCGATGTGCGGAAAGCGGAGCTGGAATAGCGGCGCCGGACTGGAAGCAGACCTGCTCCGCCCCGTTTGACCAAGGGTGAGTTTGTTGCGGGAAAAATGAAAATTATGTTATCATAATTCTATTATTCGGGTTCAGAACGTTTGTAAGGGGGCTTCACGAACAATAATGTGGACGGTTATTTACATTGCTCCTACTGCCAAGCTGGCAGAAATGATCAAACACAGGCTTTCGGAAGAAGGGTTTCTGGTTCACGTCCGTCCAGTGAATATGTCTAAGGGGCATTTTGAAATATTGGTTCCGTCAGGCGAGCTTGAGGAAGTGCAGGAAGTGCTCAATTTGATTCTGCATCCGTAACATGAACGTTTGAGGATCGCATGAACTGCAAGATGCGGCCAATACATTAACGGCTGAAGAGGTGTAGCTTTTGTTCAAAGATTTGTTTCAGAAGAAAAGAAAATACGCGACCGTGCCTTCAGAACGTTTGGGACAAGGCCGTACGGAAGAGGCCGGCGAACGTCCAAAACGCGAAATTCCTGAAGGTTTGATGAATAAATGTCCGAAGTGCGGCAGCATTCAATACAGCAAGGAATTGGAGAAGAACTTTAAGGTCTGCTCTTCCTGCGGTTATCACATGCGCCTGAATGCATGGGAACGCATCCGCTATACGGTGGACGAAGACAGCTTTATGGAGTTTGATGAGAATCTGGAATCTCTGGATCCTTTGGAGTTTCCGGGGTATGCTTCCAAGCTGGAACAGCAGAAGCTGAAATCCGGTTTGAACGAAGCGGTTGTTACCGGTCAGGGATTGATCGGCGGTTATCCGGCTGTGCTTGCCGTGATGAGCTTCGATTTCTTTACCGGCAGCATGGGTTCTGTAGTCGGCGAGAAGATTACCCGCGCGATCGAAGCGGCAACCGAGAACAATCTGCCGCTGATTATTTTCTCGACATCGGGCGGAGCACGGATGCAGGAAAGTATTCTGAGTCTGATGCAAATGGCCAAAACCAGCGCGGCGCTGGCTCGTTATCATGAACGCGGAGGTCTTTATATTTCGGTGATTACGGATCCAACCACGGGAGGCGTATCCGCCAGCTTTGCTATGCTTGGGGATATTATTATCGCCGAGCCTGGAGCGGTATTCGGATTTGCCGGCCGGATTGTCATCGAACAGACGATTCGCCAGAAGCTGCCGGATGACTTCCAAACGGCTGAATTTAATCTGCAGCATGGTCAGCTTGACCTGGTGACCCACCGCAAAGAGCTGAAAACGACCTTGTCCAAGCTGCTTGACTTGCATGGTGTGAAGGGAGGAAATGCAATTGGCGGGTGAAATGCCTTTTGAAGCGCCGCTTGTAGAAATGCGGAAGAAAATTGAAGAGCTGCAGCAGTTCGGAGCTGAGAAAGGAATTGACTTCAGCGAAGAGATTGCAAGGCTTGAGGAACGTTATCGCCAGCTTGAAGAGGAAGTATACAGCAATATCTCCCCTTCACAGAAAATGCATCTGGCCCGGCATCATCAGCGTCCTACATCGCTCGATTTGATCGGGCTTATTTTTACGGACTTTATCGAGCTGCATGGGGACAGGCTGTTTGGCGATGATCTGGCCGTTGTCGGAGGGCTGGCCAAGCTTGGCGGCGTTCCGGTAACCGTGCTTGGACAGCAGCGGGGCAAGGACACGAAGGATAACATTGCCAGATTCTTTGGCAGTCCGCATCCGGAGGGCTTCCGCAAAGCGCTTCGTTTGATGCAGCAGGCCGATAAATTCGGTCGGCCGATTATCACTTTTATCGATACCAAAGGCGCTTATCCCGGCATTACAGCTGAAGAACGCGGCCAGTCGGAGGCCATCGCCCGTAACCTGAAAGAAATGGCTTTGCTTCGGGTTCCGGTTATTTGCGTGGTTATCGGCGAAGGCGGCAGCGGTGGAGCGCTTGCACTTGGGGTCGGCAACCGGGTACTGATGCTGGAAAATGCGATCTATTCCGTTATTTCGCCTAACGGCGCAGCCTCCATCCTTTGGAAGGATGCTTCTAAAGCGGATCAAGCGGCCGAAGCCATGAAAATAACGGCCAAAGACCTGCTGGAGATGGAAGTGATTGAAGAGATCGTGCCGGAACCTCGCGGGGGCGCCCATCGTTCATACGAAGAGACGGCAACCGTGATTAAAGAGGCGCTTGTCCGTCATCTTGAAGAGCTGTCCGCTTTGGACGAAGACGAGCTATTGAATGACCGTTATGCCAAATTCCGTAAAATTGGTAAATTCGCCGAAAGACAAGCTGTTCAGCAGCAATTGGAAGAGATTTCCGATCAACCGTCCGAATCTGCCGTAACTGGCGGAGAATAAGGCGGAAATCGCGAAGTCAATGACAAATTTCCTATACAAACGGGCAAGTTTGTAGTAGATTTAATAGTTGGAAAAAGTGTGTTGGATAACGAATAAAGAGAGATTTCTAAAAACGGAGGAAAACCCAATGCGTAAAACGAAAATCGTATGTACTATCGGTCCTTCCAGTGAATCATTGGAAAACACGAAGAAATTGATTATGGCTGGAATGAACGTAGCTCGTCTCAATTTCTCCCACGGAGATTTTGAAGAGCATGGCAACCGGATCAAAAATATCCGTCAAGCCAACCAGGAGCTGGGCAAATCAGTTGCTATCCTTCTGGATACAAAAGGTCCTGAAATCCGTACAGGAAAATTGGCTGTTGAGCCGATCGAACTGGTTCAAGACGAGTTCGTTACATTAACTACGGAAGAAATTTTGGGTGACCAAAACCGCATTTCCGTTACTTATAAAGATCTGCCTAACGATGTTGAAGTGGGTTCCACGATCTTGATCGACGATGGTTTAATTGGTTTGACTGTAGTAGATATCCAAGGAACCGAAATCAAATGCCGTATCGTAAACGGCGGTACTATCAAGAGCAAAAAAGGCGTTAACGTTCCAGGCGTTGCGATTTCCTTGCCAGGTATTACTGAGAAAGACGCGAATGATATCGTGTTTGGTATTGAGCAGAACATCGATTTCATCGCGGCTTCTTTTGTGCGTAAAGCAAGCGACGTACTTGAAATCCGCGCTTTGCTTGAGAAGCATAACGCATCCCATATTCAAATCATCTCCAAAATTGAAAACCAGCAGGGTGTTGAGAACCTCGACGAAATTCTTGAAGTTTCAGACGGTTTGATGGTTGCCCGCGGTGACCTCGGCGTGGAAATTCCGGCTGAAGATGTGCCACTGGTTCAAAAAATGATGATTGAAAAATGTAACCGTGTAGGCAAACCGGTTATCACGGCAACTCAAATGCTTGATTCCATGCAGCGCAATCCAAGACCAACCCGCGCTGAAGCAAGTGACGTGGCAAACGCGATCTTCGACGGTACAGACGCGATCATGTTGTCCGGTGAAACGGCTGCTGGTAAATATCCAGTAGAATCCGTATTGACTATGTCCCGTATTGCTGAGAAAGCGGAATCCGCATTGGCTTATCGTGAAATTTTCGAAAAGCAAAGCCACGCTCAGCAAAGCACTGTAACCGAAGCCATCAGCCAAGCGGTTGCCAGCTCGGCTATGGATCTGAACGCTAAAGCGATTATTACTTCGACTGAAACAGGTCATACAGCACGTATGGTCTCTAAATATCGTCCACAAGCGCCGATTGTTGCGGTAACAACCGAAGATCAAACCTTGCGCCGTTTGGCTTTGGCCTGGGGCGTAACGCCTGTGAAAGGCGAGGTTGCCGATTCTACAGATGCTATGTTTGATAACGCTATGAAGGGCGGACTGGCTTCCGGTCTGGTTAAAGAAGGCGACCTGGTAGTGATTACTGCAGGGATTCCACTTGGCCGTTCCGGTTCCACAAACCTGATCAAAATTGGACAAATCAAGAAATAAGGAATACCCGATAAGGGGATAAGAACGAGAAAGCAATGGCCATCCGCTCGCGGAACCATTGCTTTTTCCATTTTTGAAGGGAGAGAGGGAAATGAACAAGGAAGCATCCTCAGGACAAACTACATTAAGCAGCTGGTACACCCATAGTCTGCGTGTCAGATACCAGGAAACCGATCAGATGGCGATTGTGTACCATGCCAATTATTTGAATTGGTTTGAAATGGGCAGAACCGAATTTATCCGGCAGTTCGGATTCACTTACAGGTCTATGGAGGAGAATGGCGTGCTGCTGCCGGTTATTGATCTGAATATCCAGTTCAAACGTCCCGCCTTGTACGATGACCTTGTTGCCGTGTTCACCCGTGTCATCCGCTTTAGTCCGCTCAGACTGGACTTTGAATATGAGGTCCGCAGATGGCAGGGAGATCTGGAGGGAGGAAGCGGTTTAAGCAATCTGGATAAGAAATGGCCGATTGACCGTGAACGTCCGGGAGAGTTGCTGGTCGCCGGCACTTCCTCACATGCCTGGGTGAACAAGGAAATAAAGCCTATTCGACTGGATAAAACCTTGCCTGAACTGTACAATATTCTAAAAGGGCAGATATTATAGCTTTTATTGGTTATCCTTAATTAAACAGCTCGAGGTTAGGAGTAATGTGATGCGAAAATGGTTGTTTGGTCTGATACTGCTTGTACCCATCGTGGAATTTTACGGTTTCGTCTATGTCGGCGATCAGCTGGGACTGGGCAAAACCATTTTTCTTACACTTGCAACTTCTATTATTGGCGGACTGATGATGCAGTTTGAAGGCCGCAAAATTATGGCAGATGCTAAAATGAAAGCAAATGGAGGACAGCTGCCGGGGAAATTGGTGCTGAACGGAATCTGCGTCTTTGGGGGCGGTATCCTGCTGCTGATCCCTGGTTTCGTAACGGACATCATCGGCTTTCTGCTGGTATTCCCATTAACCCGGCCGCTGCTGCGTTACCCGATCCGGAAATGGGTGGAGAGAAAGTTGAAGAACGGGACCATTACGTTTTTCCGGCGCTAAGATTAGGATGTGTCTGAAAACTAAATAATGTGGTAAGATTTGAGAAAACGAATGGGGCGTCATACATGATTCAAAGACGGTACGAATTAAGCGATGAACAGTGGGAACAGATTAAAGACATGTTTCCCCCCTACAAAACAGGACGTCCGTCAAAATTAGGTGAACGAACCATGTTTAACGCGTTTCTATGGATCGCTCGAAGTGGTGCTGCCTGGCGCGATCTACCGGAGGAACGCTATGGTTCATGGAAAACGGTCTACAGTCGCTTCTGCAAGTGGCGAGATACCGGACTGCTTGTCGCGATCTTCCAAACGCTTCAGGTCGAACCTGACTTTGAAAACTTGAGCATTGATTCTACATCGGTCAAAGCCCATCAACATAGTGCCGGTGCTAAAAAAACGCCACAGGACATGAAGTGAATCAGCACATCGGCGTCAGTCGTGGCGGAAAGACTACCAAACTTCACACTGTCGTCGATGGATTAGGAAACCCCCTTGCTTTTCTTCTGACGGGTGGTCAAGTCTACGATTCCGTTCCAGCGATCGATTTACTTCAGAAGCTTGATATTACAGGAAGTCATATTCTTGGCGACAAAGCTTATGGCTCAGAAGCGTTTCGGAATTGGATTACAACGAAGCAGGCATCCTACACCATTCCGCCTAAAACGAATAGTCAAAACCCATGGAAAGTCGATTGGTATCGCTACAAAGAACGCCACTTAGTGGAGTGCTTTTTCAATAAAATTAAACACTTTCGCCGTGTGGCTACTCGTTACGACAAGTTAGCCAAGTCATTCCTGGCTTTTGTACACGTTGCTGCCATTTTCAAATTGACTCAATGATGAGTTTTCAGACACGACCTAGATTTATCAGAAGATACCTGGAAATAACAAGAGCCATGTTCCTTATCGGAGCATGGCTCTTGTTATTAACAAAGTGCTGGGCCAGAGTGAGTCCGGCTTATCGCAATCTCCCATTCATGATATAATTCCTCAGTTCCCCCAAAACTCCGGTTTTGTATACCGCTGAAATGACGACAAAGACAACGGGACCAATAATTAACCCCAGCACGCCGAACAGCTTGAGGCCCACAAACATGCCTACCAAAGTTGGAAGTGGATCCAAGCCAACGCTGGTGGCCAGGACTTTAGGCTCGATCAGGTGACGGGCAATGGTAATGACCCCATACAGAATCAGCAGGCCTATGCCAAGCCGCAGATCACCGACTGCAAAATGATAGACGATCCACGGCACCATGATGGTTCCGACGCCGAGATAGGGGAGCAGGTCCACAAGGCCGATCAGGATGGCCAGGGTGAAGGCTGAATCTACCCGCAGGATCAGGAGTCCGATGAGGACAATAAAAGCGGTTATGGATACCATGATGAAGAGGGAGCGCAAGTAACCGAAAAACGCCTTTTTGAGACTCGCCCAAATTTCAACGGTCGTTTTCCGCAGCGGGGCTGGTACCCAACCGGCCATGGTTTTGTTGTGTTTCTCCCAATTTTTCTCGAAAAAGAAAGTCGCCAGAACCGTTACAATCAGAATCAGCAGGAAATGCGGCAAGGAAGTTAATACCCCGACAATCCCGTTTAAGAAATCGGACACAAACTGGGTGACCGCGGCACTGATCGTGTCTGTAGTTTTGTTGATATTTTTGTTGATCGTATCTTCGTATTTCGGATTATTCTGGATAAATTTGTTGATCTCATAGACGATATTCTGGATGCCCTCGCTGTTCGACCAACGGATAAAAATCTCTCTTACTTGATCTACATAGGTATCAAAAGACTCGGTAAGATGTATAATTTCTTTAACCATCCGGGTTACCGCCGCAGACAATACAAGCACTGCTCCGCCGAAATAAACCAACAATCCGCAGGTGACAGCCAGCCATCTTGGCATTTTGGCCTTCATTTGCAGGAAACGGACAAAAGGTTTCATAGCATAGGCAATCAGCCAGGCGATCAGGAACGGATACAGCAGCGGAAGCAGCCAATAAGCTCCAAGGAGCAGAAGGACAGAAGCAACCAATACCCATAAGCCGCGCAAAATGCGTTTGACGATAATTTGATCCACGAACAACCCCTCCTACGATCCTTGTCTCCTTTTCATAGTATGCAGGAAAAGCCCATTTAAAGGCAAACGGTGAGAAAAATCATTGATTTGTAACCAAACACAAAAAATGTTTATGCAACTGATAAAACATTTTGATGCTCTTAGAATCGCTTAAATTGTTCCCTTGCTCGGTAAAATCCAGTATGATGATAGAAGGTTTCACCGCATGTTACTTTTATTTTGACATTTTTTCGAACAAATTGACCTGGTCCTCTTGTCATTCTTCACCGAAATTTTGTAAACTTTAAAAATGTAAATGTTTTCATTCGGCTTGTTGACACATTTCGTTCACAAAGGAGAGATGTATTATGACAGCTACCAAGGGTCTGGAAGGCGTTGTTGCAGCCACTTCTTCGATCAGTTCCATTGAAGACGGCGTACTTGCCTACCGAGGCATTAATATCGATGAGATGGCGGAGCATGCAACGTTTGAGGAAACGGCGTACCTGCTTTGGCACGGCCATTTGCCCAATCATCAGGAACTGGCGGAGCTGAAACAGCTTCTTAGCGAAAATTCCACCATACCGGACGTTTTGATCGAGCAGCTTAAGCTTTATCCCAAGGATGCAAGCACCATGGCAGTGCTGCGGACTGCCGTATCTGCTCTTGCTTTGTATGACGAAACAGCGAATGATAATTCCAAGGAAGCCAATCAGCTGAAAGCCATCAAGCTCCAGGCTCAGCTCCCAACGGTTATTGCGGCTTATGCCCGCATTCGGGAAGGCAAAGAACCGCTGGCTCCGCTGCCTGGCGTATCCATTGCGCATAACTTCTTGTACATGCTTACTGGAACGGAACCGGATGCAACCTCAGTGGTGGCTTTGGACAAAGCGCTCGTGCTTCACGCTGACCATGAATTAAATGCTTCGACTTTCTCTGCCCGTGTTACGATCGCGACCTTGACTGACATTTATTCGGCGATTACGTCTGCGATCGGGACTTTGAAAGGGCCTCTGCATGGAGGCGCAAATGAAGCCGTTATGGATATGCTGCGTGAAATCGGCAGCCTTGAGAACGCCGAGCCGTATATTCAGCGCAAGCTGCAGAACAAAGAAAAAATTATGGGCTTTGGACACCGGGTATACAAAAACGGAGACCCGCGGGCCAAACATTTGCAGAAGATGTCTCGCCAGCTGGGCTTGATGCAGGGCGACACCACGTTATTTGACATCTCAGTCAAGGTGGAGAGCTTGGTAACGGGACAGAAAGGGCTGCAGCCAAACGTGGATTTCTATTCGGCTTCTGTTTATACAATGCTGGGTATTCCTAAGGATTTGTTCACTCCGATCTTTGCGATCAGCCGCTTGTCCGGGTGGACCGCACATATTCTGGAGCAGCTGGACAACAACCGGATTATCCGTCCTCGCGCCGAATACACGGGGCAGTTCAACCAACAATATATTCCTATCGAATTGAGACAATAAACATCAGCATGAGAACTACAGGTGATTTATGTTACACTAGTCTCACGTGAAGGCGCCAAGCCGGCTGGGGACCGCATTTTCGCTCAGCAATGAATTTCGCTGAACTGACTGCCTCGCCGCCGGCTCGCTTTTGCGGATGTTCCATATCCATTACATAAACTGAGGAGGAACTTGAAATCATGCCAAAGTTGGAGAAATTTGCTCTGCCTACCGAAGGGGAAAAAATCGAGATTCAAAACGGTAAGCTTGTCGTTCCTAACCATCCAATCCTGCCTTTCATCGAAGGCGACGGAACAGGCCGCGATATTTGGAAGGCTTCCAAACGGGTGCTGGATGCAGCGGTTGAGAAAGCCTACGGCGGAGAAAAGAAAATCGCCTGGTATGAAGTTTTTGCCGGTGAGAAAGCATTTAACACCTACGGAGAATGGCTGCCTGCAGATACGCTGACAGCGATCCGTGAATATATTGTGGCTATTAAAGGACCTTTGACTACGCCTATCGGCGGCGGTATCCGTTCCTTGAACGTAGCGCTTCGCCAGGAATTGGACTTGTATGTATGTCTTCGTCCGGTACGTTACTTCGACGGCGTGCCTTCGCCGGTTAAACGCCCAGAAGACGTGGACATGGTTATTTTCCGTGAGAATACGGAAGATATCTACGCAGGCATCGAATATAAGGAAGGCTCCGAGGAAGTTAAGAAGGTGCTGTCCTTCCTGCAGAATGAAATGGGAGTCAATAAAATTCGCTTCCCGGAAACGTCCGGGATCGGTATCAAGCCGGTATCGGAAGAAGGTTCGAAACGCCTGGTTCGCGCAGCGGTTGAATATGCGATCAAACATGGCCGTAAGAGCGTAACGCTCGTTCATAAAGGCAACATCATGAAATTTACGGAAGGTGCCTTTAAGAACTGGGGATATGAAGTAGCTGAAGCCGAATTCGGCGACAAAGTGTTCACTTGGGCTCAATATGACCGCATCAAGGAGGAATCTGGTGCAGATGCAGCAAATGCGGCTCAGGAAGCAGCTGAGAAGGAAGGCAAAATCATTATCAAGGATGCGATTGCCGATATTGCCCTTCAACAGGTGCTTACTCGTCCTAAAGACTTTGATGTGATTGCGACATTGAATCTGAACGGCGACTATCTGTCTGACGCGCTTGCAGCGCAAGTAGGCGGCATCGGTATTGCTCCGGGCGCCAACATCAACTACGTGACCGGTCATGCGATCTTTGAAGCCACTCATGGTACAGCTCCTAAATATGCGGATAAAGACGTGGTTAACCCAGGTTCCGTGATCTTGTCCGGTGTTATGATGCTGGAGCATTTGGGCTGGCAGGAAGCTGCTGACCTGATCTACAAAGGTCTTGAAACCTCGATTAACAATAAAACAGTAACTTACGATTTTGCGCGTTTGATGGAAGGCGCAACGCAGGTGAAATGTTCCGAATTTGCGGACGAAGTCATTAAAAACATGTAATATGGTTTGAAGACGATCGTGATTCACCGCATGGCAATTACAGATATGGCGCCGGTATCCCCGGCGCCATATCTGCTTTTATGCTGGGATGTTTACTATGTTCCGGCTATTGTACAGGGAATGTATCAGATAAAAAGGAGGCTGAGTTGAAATAGGCCTCTTTTGCTTTTTTTGTCACTTATCGGCTTTGCAGGGGGACAAGCTTCCGGCTATAATAGATGGGAATCATTAGCAGCCCTAACCTCTGAGAATGAATGGAAAGGATGAAGATGCAAGATGTTTAAAGTGATTATGTTTCTTCATATTTTGGGATCGCTGGCCTTGGGATTTTATTTGGTACTCCCGTTTGTGGTCGGCGGAATCAGCCGGTTGACCCAGGCCAGCCGGGAAGGCGTATTGAATATTATCCGCTCACTAAATCGTTTCGCCCAATACGGACTTGTCCTTCAATTGCTGACAGGCATTTACCTCGTATTTCAAGGCGACTACTCGATGGCCTGGACAACGGTTGTCGGCATTTTGTTTATTATTGCCGGCGGTTTAAGTGGTATGCTGGGCAAGCCGCTTCGTTTAGCCAAAACGGGTGAAGCCAGTTCTGCCTTTGGCAAAATCCGCAGTTTCAGCTCTTTGCTGGCGATCGTGGTGCTGGTCCTGAGCTTCTTTATGGTTTACCGTCACATTATCTAAGTCAGGTTCGGAGAAGCATTCCGTCTTAGCGGTTTCTATTGACCGCGGGACGGGGTGTTTTTTTCATATGTGGAGATGAGCAGAAAACCAGCGGTTGTTTGAGGTTTAGCGGATGGTGGTAAGGGATAGAGGAACGGCGTCAAATAGAAGGTTGCAGCATAAGTGGCGCCAATTAGGTCATTCTAATCTTGATCCTATACCTGGAAGACAAGAAAGGAGTTTACCATCATGCCACAAAATCAACAACCTAAACAAACCTTGCCTCCTCAGCATCAAAATCAGCAGCCGGGAGCGGAAAGTGAAATGCACCCTCTTCCGCAATATGAGGGGAATTATAAAGCAGCAGGCAAACTGAAAGGCAAAACAGCCTTGATTACCGGTGGTGACAGCGGGATTGGCCGCGCCGTAGCCGTAGCGTATGCCAAAGAAGGCGCAAACGTAGCTATCGTCTATTTGAATGAAGATCAGGACGCCCAGAAGACCAAACAGGAAGTGGAGCAGGAAGGCGTAAAGGCGCTGCTGATCCCGGGAGATGTCGGGGATGAAACATTCGCTGCAAATGCGGTCAAGCAAACGGTGGACGCGTTTGGCGGGCTGGATATTCTGGTCAACAACGCCGGGGAGCAGCATCCGCAGCAGAGCATTGAGGACATCACTTCAGCGCAGCTGGAGAAAACGTTCCGGACAAACATATTTGGCATGTTTTATTTTGTGAAAGCAGCCATGCCGCATTTGAAGAAAGGAAGCGCGATTATTAATACGGCTTCTATTACCGCTTACGAAGGCAATCCTACGCTGATCGATTATTCCTCGACGAAAGGGGCCATCGTAAGTTTTACCCGCGCATTGTCCAACAACATTGTAGGAAAAGGTATTCGCGTAAATGCGGTAGCACCGGGGCCGATTTGGACACCGCTCATTCCATCTACATTCGATGCGGAGAAAGTTAAGAAGTTTGGGGCTGACACACCGATGAAACGTCCGGGACAACCGGAGGAACTGGCTCCGGCGTATGTGTTCCTGGCCTGCAACGATTCCTCTTATATCAGCGGCCAAACGATTCATATTAACGGCGGCACCGTGGTAAACGGATAATGACATAACAGGCAATGATAGGCGGCGTCGTGATTAGATAAACAGCGATGCGCAGCAGCTGAGTTTTGAAAGGCTTCGGGTTTCCCGGGGCTTTTTTTGATGCCCAAATGGAATTGTATGCGCTTTAAATTTAATGAAATGAAGGCAGAAATGCGGCCGACCCTGTGTTATGATAACTGTAGAATGAGCTGGAAAAGCAGAGAAAGGGGAAGCTTCGTGATGAAATCATTTGAACAAAGTGTATACGAGCTTATTGTGGAAACCTCAACTAACCTGCCTGGTGACGTACGGATTGCGGTACAGCGGGGGAAAGCTGCTGAGAACGAGGCGACCCGGGCCGGCCTGGCGCTGTCTACGATTGTAACCAACATTGAAATGGCTGAAGATCAGGTTTCACCGATCTGTCAGGATACGGGCATGCCGACTTTTATCGTTCATACGCCGGTCGGCGCTAATCAGATTCAAATGAAGCGGGAGATTCATTCCGCTATTGTCAAAGCTACCCAAGAAGGCAAGCTGCGCCCCAATTCGGTCGATTCATTAACCGGAAAAAACAGCGGAGATAACTTGGGTCCGGGAACGCCCGTTGTTCATTTCGAGCAATGGGAGAAGGATGAAATCGATGTGCGCCTTATTCTGAAAGGCGGCGGCTGCGAAAATAAAAATATCCAGTACAGCCTTCCAACCGAACTGGAAGGACTCGGCAAAGCCGGACGCGACCTGGACGGAATCCGTAAATGCATCCTGCATGCCATCTATCAGGCTCAAGGCCAAGGCTGCAGCGCCGGCTTTCTTGGTGTGGGCATTGGCGGCGACCGGACTACCGGTTATGAGCTGGCCAAACAGCAGCTGTTCCGGCATCTGGAAGACACGAACCCTATTCCAGAATTGGCCGAGCTTGAGGCGTATATTATAGATAACGCCAACAAGCTGGGGATCGGTACGATGGGCTTCGGAGGCGAAGTGACGCTGCTTGGCTGCAAAATCGGCGTGATGAACCGGCTGCCTGCAAGCTTTTTCGTATCTGTCGCTTATAACTGCTGGGCATTCCGCCGTCAAGGCGTGTTAATCGATTCGGCCACGGGGGAGATCCGCAGCTGGATTTATCCTAGAGGCTCCGAGGTGAATATGTCCGCTCTGTCATCAGCACAGAAACAACAGGGGGCGGAAAGTGCGGCCGCGGGAGTTACCACGGAACAAACCGCTGAGCAAACGGCGGCTTCTTCTTCAAGGGAAGTGGTGCTGCAGACTCCAATCTCCGAAGAACAAATTCGGAACCTGCGCGTAGGCGATGTGGTGGTCATCAAAGGAGAAATGCATACCGGCAGGGATGCGCTGCACAAATATTTGATGGATCACGATGCGCCGATCGACCTGAACGGAGCGGTGATTTATCACTGCGGACCGGTCATGCTGAAGGACGAAGAGGGATGGCATGTCAAGGCAGCAGGTCCGACCACCAGTATTCGTGAGGAACCTTATCAAGGAGATATTCTGAAGAAATTCGGCATCCGGGCCGTGATCGGTAAAGGCGGTATGGGGCCCAAAACGCTGGCAGCTCTTCAGGAACACGGCGGCGTATACCTGAACGCAATCGGCGGAGCAGCTCAGTATTATGCGGAATGTATCAAGAAGGTTAACGGTGTGGATTTCATGGAATTTGGTGTTCCGGAAGCGATGTGGCATCTGGAGGTTGACGGTTTTGCTGCTATCGTTACGATGGATTCCCATGGCAACAGCCTGCATGCTGAAGTTGAGAAGGATTCATTAGAGAAGCTGAGCCAGTTTAAAGATCCGGTATTCAAGTGATTTCAAGTGATTTCAAGTGATTTTTTAAGTGGTTTTTGAGGTTTAGAATGTATTTGCTGAACTTATAGAGAGAACATTTGGATAGGAGTGCGTTATGAAATCATTCCGTACCAGATTGGCCTGGATCCTGATGGGGCTGGTCGGCATCTCCATGTGCGCGGCCGGCCTGACCATGGCCAAAGTATTTAAGGATTCCCACATTTCCGTTCTGGAAGATAATATGGCCCGGGAAATAAATGTGTTGTCGAGTACCTTTGCATTTAGGCCGGCGGAGGATAATCCGGATGCCTTAAGCTACTATTCCTCCAAAGCAGTTGAATTAGACAAGCTTACCGGGCTTCGGGTTACATTCATCCGGTCGGATGGTCTAGTCATAGGCGATTCCGAAAGCAATGCCTCTGAAATGGAAAATCACCTGAACCGTCATGAGATCAAGACGGCCGGACAAGCCGGTTCCGGCAATCCGGGCACTTCTATTCGGTTCAGCGATACCATCAAGGAAGATATGCTGTATGTCGCCGAAAAGGTAACCAGCAATCAGGGATTTGACGGATATATCCGGCTCGCAATGAGCCTGCATACGGTTAAGGAAGGGTTATGGAAGGCATGGTCCCTGATGATCGGGGGGCTGCTGATCCTGTTTGTGGCTGCGGGACTGTTCAGCTATCGGCTGGCTTACAGCATTACTAAGCCGCTCAACAAAATTACCCAGGTTGCCAATCGGATTTCCAGGCTGGATTATGACGCCAGGGTTTATTTGCAGCGGAGAGTGGATGAAATCGGGCAGCTTGGCGGTGCCATCAACCGGATGGCGGACAGCCTTCAGCAGCAGCTTAAAATTATCCGCGAGAATGAAGATTTGCTGCAAAGCGTACTTGCCAATATGACTGGCGGTATTATAATCGTCGATGTCGAGGGGCATATCGCGCTGGTTAACCGTGCGGCCTGCCGGATTTTACGGGTACGGGAGCAGGAAATAATCGGAAGACCATACCAGGAAATTAAACGAAGTTATGAATTGACTAAATTTATTGAAGAAGGCGTATCGCGCAGAGGTTATGTATCCGAAGAACTGACTGTTTATGATCCGGAAGAGAAAATTCTGCGAATAGACGTTGTGCCGATGTATGAAGAAGGCGACGGCTACCGGGGCATGTTGTTCCACTTCCAGGATGTCACGGAAATCCGCAAACTTGAAAGGATGCGCAGCGAATTTGTTGCGAACGTGTCCCACGAGTTGAAGACGCCGATCGCTGCCGTGCAGGGATTCGCCGAAACGCTGCTAACAGGCGAAGTGAAAGATGAGGAGACGGCCCGTTCTTTCCTGCAGATCATTTATGATGAAGGAGACCGGCTCAACCGGTTGATCGGGGATATTCTGGAGCTATCCAAAATCGAATCACGCCAGGTGCCGCTCGCATTTGAACCTATTGAAGTGCGCCCGCTGATTGAAAGCCTGTTTGAGGTTTTGAAATCGGCAGCAGACAAGAAATCCATCTCTTTGAAGCTTGAAGTACCGGAAGGCATGTTTATGGAAGGGGATGAAGACCGGCTGCGGCAAATTTTCATGAACCTGCTGTCCAATGCGATCAGTTATACCCCGGACGGCGGAAGAGTCAAATTAGCGGCTGATATTTTGGATGATGAAGAGGAAGAGAAAATCCGTTTTGTCATATCCGATACAGGAATCGGCATCCCGAAAAAAGATCTGCCCCGGATCTTCGAACGCTTCTACAGAGTAGATAAAGCAAGGTCGAGGAGCTCAGGCGGTACAGGGCTAGGCTTGTCTATTGTGAAGCATCTGGTGGACCTCAACCACGGGACCATCAAGGTGGAAAGCAAAGTCGGAGAAGGGACTTCGTTTATTTTGGACCTACCGATGGTTCAGCATATTGATTGATCCGAGGAGAAGTCGGGTTTAACTGGACAGGAAAAATAAGATTTTACACCAAGTTAACATTTCGGTGCTATGCTGATAATAAATGAGTCCCGGCTTCCTGCCGGGCCATCCAGAACAGAAAAATGGGGGTACCTATGGCTAAGCGATTGCTGGTTATTGAGGACGAGCCGACACTATCACGGCTGCTGTCTTATAACTTAAAGAACGAAGGCTACGAGGTTACAGTAGAGGAAAACGGCCAAAGCGGATGCGAGACGGGGCTCAGGTCAAGCTTTGATCTGATTCTGCTGGATTTAATGCTTCCGGGAATGAACGGCTTTGAAATTATGTCCAAGCTGAGAAGCGAAGGTATTGGGACCCCGATCATTATTCTAACAGCTAAAAATGCCGAAGAAGAAGTGGTACAAGGACTTAAATCAGGGGCCGATGATTATATAACCAAACCGTTTGGCGTGGCCGAGCTTCTTGCCCGCGTCGCTGCGGTGCTCCGTAGATCCTCAGGGGACGAGGAAATCGTGAAGCCAATGCTGGAAACCGAATCTCAGATTGTATTGGGAGAACTGGTTATTTATCCGGAGAAATACGAAGTAACGCTGGGCGGTGAAACGATTACTCTTCGTCCGAAAGAGTTTGAAGTTCTGCTCTACCTGGCCCGCAAGCCTGGAGTCGTCATGACTAGAGACGATCTGATGAATGCAGTATGGGGATTCGACTACATTGGCGGACAACGTACGGTGGACGTGCACGTCAGCTCGCTCCGCAAGAAGCTAGAACTCGATCCCGAATCGGTGCATATTGATTCAATCCGCGGTGTTGGGTACAAGCTGGTAGTAAATAAGAAAAAAGGGTTATCCCAGAAGGCTTAACAGCCCGGGATAGCCCTTGTTTTTTGTCTGTTTGGTGAATTTACATACTTTATAAATGATTTTAACTTTCCAGACTTATGATAAATCTAGAGTTTGACCAATGACTACAGGGGGTCTAATAGATGCAGTTAACACCGGTCCAAGAACGTGAACAAGCCGCCACTCATTTATGGATAATTAAAGTACCTGTGGTTTCGCCCGAAGTTACTTGCAAGCAATTGCTTTCGCGTTTTCAGGAGCAGGATGAACCGCCATGCGTCGTTTTATGCGATGATTCCGGTGACGTGATAGGTCTGATTATGCGGGAACAGTTCTACCGGAAGCTGACCGGCCGGTTTGCCGCCGAACTCTTTTATGATCGTCCGGTTTCCAAATTTGCGGACACCCGCCCGCTGATCATGGAGATCAGCCGGGATCCGGCAGATATTATAGATGCAGCGCTCGAAAGAGAGGAATCGCGTTTCTATGATTGCGTTATTTTAACGGACAATGGCCGATTTGAAGGGGTGATCACTGTTCACCTTTTAATGATGTTATCCCGTCAATTGCAGCAGGAAGCCCGGCATTCCCGTTATACTGTTCTCGCTTCCTCCCGCAATGCGGTTGAGACGATTGAAGCGGCAACTCGAGAGGTGGCAAGCGCTGCCGAGCGGGGCCAAGCGTTAACAGAGAGCATGATAGATCTGACGCAGGACGGACGAATTGAGCTGCAAATGGTCAAACTATCCTTTGAACGGGTGCTGTCCATGATCACGGCACAGGCCGAGCAGATCGGTCATTTACGGAACATGACGGATGATATTCTGTGCATTTCCGCGTCCATCCGCGAACTCGCCGATCGTTCCGGAATGCTGGCTATGAATGCAGCGATTGAGGCTTCGCATGCAGGGGAACATGGCCGGGGATTTGCCGTTGTCGCGAACGAGGTAAAGAACTTGGCGAACCAGACGAAAAGCTTCTCCGACGAGATCGGAGCTACGCTCAAGCAGGTCAATGTCCTTGTTCATCAGGCCGTTCAATATTCGGCGGATTCAGGCCAGGAAATGGAGCAGGGCAAAGGCAGGGTGGACTCGGCCGATCAAACTTTCCAATCCATGGTGGAGGCGGTTAAAGCGGTTGATCTGGCCGATAAGGAAATTTCCAGATTGGCTTATGCTGCCCGTCAGCAGGCTCAATATGTCTTGGGAGAGTTAAATCGTCTTGGCTAGCTATAATTAAATGAGTTCATGTGAACAATAGGATCGAATGACTAATAAACCATATTTTACATTGCGTTAACAATTTGGCTCATTCCGTTTTACATTCCAATTGTAAAATCAAATATGGTTTACAATTCATTTGCATAGGCAAATGGAAGGAGAAGTCGATGAAACCTATTATCCACATCAACCAGTTAAACTTATATTACGGTTCTTTTCATGCCCTGAAGAACGTATCTATGGATATCCCCGAGAAAGAGATTACTGCTTTTATTGGACCTTCGGGCTGCGGGAAATCCACACTGCTTCGCACATTGAACCGTATGAACGATATGATTCCGGGAACAAGAATTGAAGGTAAGGTAGAAGTCGGAGGAAGCGATATTTACAGCGATCAGGTTGAAGTCGAATCCCTGAGACGCAACGTCGGCATGGTTTTTCAGCAGCCGAATCCTTTCCCGAAGACCATATATGATAATGTCGCTTACGGTCCCAGACTTCATGGGGTTCGCAGCCGGTCTGAATTGGACACTCTTGTGGAGAAAAGTCTTCGCCAAGCCGCTTTATGGGATGAAGTAAAGGATTATCTGAAGCGTTCGGCGCTTCGGCTGTCCGGAGGCCAGCAGCAGCGTCTCTGCATTGCCAGAGCTCTTGCGGTGCAGCCTGACGTCCTGCTGATGGACGAAGCGACTTCCGCGCTTGATCCTATTTCGACTTTGAAGATTGAAGAGCTGGTACAGGAACTGAAGAGCAGTTACACGATCGTGATGGTTACCCATAATATGCACCAGGCCGCTCGTATTTCCGGCCGGACCGTCTTTTTCCTGAATGGAGAAGTCGTAGAAGCCAATGAAACCCAGCAGTTGTTCTCGAATCCCCGGGATTCCCGGACCGAAGATTATATCTCCGGCCGTTTTGGATAAATGAAAGGGGCGTGTGCCGATGATACAGAGAAAAGAATTTGATTTGCATTTGGAAGGCCTGCGGCAGCAGCTCCGCGAAATGGGAGAACATGTGAAGGTGGCGCTTCAGAACGCTGTTTCTTCTCTGCAGAACGTGAATCTTGAGCAAGCCCAAGTAGTAGTCGCCAAAGATGCTGAGCTAAACCGTATGGAAGAACAGGTTATGGAGCTGGGCTCCAAACTGATCGTTACTCAGCAGCCTGTGGCCAAGGACTTACGTAAGATTATTGTGGCTTTCAAAATTTCCAGTGATTTGGAACGGATGGGTGATCTGGCCGTAGATGTGGCCAAGGTTACGCTTCGCCTTGAGGACCAGAAGCTGATCAAACCGCTGATCGATATTCCTAAGATGGCGGGTCTCGTTGAAAAGATGGTGGAGGATTCCCTGAATTCCTACCTCGACGAAAATACAGATTTGGCTTATAAAATGGCCCAGGATGATGATGAAGTCGATCATCTCTACAGTCAGATTCTCCGCGATCTGTATGAAATCATGAACAAAGATCCGGAACAGATTCATCAGGCTCTGCTGCTTACGCTGGTGGGCCGTTATATCGAGCGGGTCGGTGACCATGCCACGAATATCGGAGAAAGCACCGTTTATCTCGTAACCGGCAAACGTCCGGATTTGAATCAATAATTTTAAAGCAATAACAGTAGCATCAAAACTTTTTAATTACAGGCAAAGACCGCGGAATCCGTTCTGTGGTCTTTTTCTTGTTTTTGCTGGTGTGCAGCGCTGTGTTATCATAGGTACAGGAAGCCAAACCTAAGAACGAGGTGCACGAAATGGAGAAATTGATCCTGATTGACGGGAACAGCATTATATACAGGGCGTTTTTTGCCATGCCCCCGCTTACCAATTCGGCCGGACAGCATACCAATGCCGTATACGGCTTTACGAACATGCTGCTTCGGTTAATCCAGGAGCAGCAGCCAAGCCATATCCTGGTAGCGTTTGATGCTGGAAAGCAGACTTTCCGGCATGAGGGCTATAAGGATTATAAAGGCGGGCGGGAGAAGACACCTCCGGAGCTGTCGGAACAATTTCCAATGCTCAAGGAGCTTTTGGACAGCTTTGGTATTGCTCGGTACGAATCGGAAGGTTTTGAAGCGGATGATATTATCGGTGCAGTCAGCAAACGTGCGGATGAGGAAGGCCGGCAGGTTCTCGTTGTTACCGGCGACAAGGATATGCTTCAACTGGTATCTGACCGGGTCCAGGTGGCATTGACGCGCAAGGGCGTTACGGAGGTAGAGCCGTATGGTTATGCTGAAATCCAGGAGCGGTACGGACTTAAACCGGAGCAGATTACAGATTTGAAAGGTCTAATGGGAGATACCTCGGATAATATTCCAGGGGTGCCCGGCATTGGTGAGAAAACGGCGCTCAAGCTGCTGCACCAATTCGGCAGCGTGGAGGAAGTCCTCGCCCGGACGGACGAGCTTAAAGGGAAAATGAAAGAAAACCTGGTGAACCATGCCGAAGACGCGCGGATGAGCAAACAGCTGGCGACGATTCACCGCGAGATGCCGGTGGAGAGAAGCTGGGAGGACATGGCGTTTGCAGGGTTAACGGAGGACAAGGCAGCGCCGGTGCTTCGCAAGCTTGAATTCAAATCGCTGCTGGAACGTTTGTCTTTCGCTGCTGAAGGCGGGGCAGCCTCTGATGGGCAAGGAGAACGGCGAGCGGAAGAAGCGCTGGATATTCGGATTTGCACAGAAGATAATCTTGGCGAATTGCTGGAGGCTCTGTCTGCGGTTGAAGCGCTCCATATTGAGACCAACGGGGATAATCCGCATCAAGCTGAAGTTGTGGGCATAACCTTCTCTTCTCAAAGGATGTATTACTTCGTTTCTTACGATCTGTTGAAAAAGGAAGCCGCCGCTCCTCTTGCAAACTGGCTCGGCGACGAAACGATTTCCAAAAGCGGCTACGATTTGCACCGTGCCGATCTGGCGCTTCATTGGCACGGGATTCCGTTTGCCGGGGCAGCTTTTGACGTCAGCATTGCCGCTTATCTGCTTGATCCTACCGGTGGAGATCAGAGCCTTTCAGCGCTGGCAGACAAGTATGGCCTTGCCCCAATCGCTTCCGACGAAAGCGTGTTTGGCAAAGGGGCCAAATACAAGCTTCCGGAGGAGGAAGCACTGGGTCTTCATCTGGCAAGAAAAGCTGCCGTCATCGCGAAGCTGGTGCCTTTGCAGCAGGAGGATCTGGAGAAAAACGGCATGAGCAAACTCTTTTTCGATCTGGAGATGCCTTTATCACGGATTTTGGCCGATATGGAGAAGCAAGGCATTGCCGTCAACCGGGAAGATCTGCAGCAGCTTGGAACCGAGTTCCAAGAGCAAATTAACAAGCTGGTTACTCAGATATACGAGATTGCAGGAACGGAATTTAACCTGAACTCGCCTAAACAGCTTGGAGAAATTTTGTTTGATAAAATGCAGCTTCCTGTCATCAAGAAGACGAAAACCGGTTATTCGACTGACGCCGATGTTTTGGAGAAACTGGCACCATATCATGATATCGTTCAATTTATTCTCGATTATCGCCAGCTGGCCAAACTGCAATCCACCTATGTGGAAGGTTTGCTGAAAGAAATTCGTCCGGAGACCGGCAAGGTACATACGTTTTTCCGTCAAACGATTACCGCAACCGGACGGCTGAGCAGCCAATATCCTAACCTGCAGAATATCCCGATCCGTCTGGAAGAAGGCCGCAAAATCCGCAAGGTGTTTGTGCCTTCGGAACCGGGCTGGCATATCCTGGCGGCCGACTATTCTCAAATCGAGCTGCGGGTGCTGGCGCATATTTCGGGTGACGAGCGGCTGAAGGAAGCTTTCCTGCATGAGATGGACATTCACACCAAAACAGCCAGCGACGTGTTCGGCGTTCCGCAGGAGCAGGTGGACTCCAATATGCGGCGTTCGGCAAAAGCGGTCAATTTCGGGATTGTATACGGAATCAGCGACTACGGCTTGTCCCAGAATCTTAACATTACGAGAAAAGAAGCCGGTCAATTTATTGAACAGTATTTTGCCATCTTCCAAGGCGTTCGCAAGTATATGGACTCGATCGTGAAGGAAGCCAAGCGGGACGGTTATGTAACTACACTACTGGAACGCAGACGGTATTTGCCGGAAATCAACGCAAGCAACTTTAATCTGCGCTCGTTTGCCGAAAGAACGGCTATGAATACGCCGATTCAGGGAACGGCGGCAGATATTATCAAACTCGCGATGGTGCGGATGGTGGAAGCGCTGAGCGAACGGAAGCTGAGAAGCCGCATGCTGCTGCAAGTACATGACGAACTTGTGTTTGAGGTTCCGGAGGATGAGCTTGAACTGATGACTCGTCTGGTGCCTGAAGTGATGGAGAAGGCGCTGGAGCTGTCCGTACCGCTTAAAGCGGAGGTCAGCAGCGGGAACAATTGGTATGAGGCTAAATAAAGGGGCACGCCTGGCCTTTTTCCGGTATAATGGGACATGAGGTGAAGAAAGAATGCCGGAATTGCCGGAAGTTGAAACCGTAAGACGAACATTAACTCAGTTAATTACAGGAAAGAAGATAGAGAAAGTTACTGTGAATCTGGCGCGGATTATCCAGCGCCCTGACGATCCCCGGCTGTTTAGCCAAGAGATGGAAGGTCATGTGATTACAGGTGTGGGCCGAAGAGGCAAGTTTCTCCGGATTGAAATGGACAACCTGGTGCTTGTGTCCCATTTGCGGATGGAAGGCAGGTATGGTTTGTACAAGAGCGACGAGCCGGTGGAGAAGCATACCCACGTGATCTTCCACTTCACGGACGGAACAGAACTTCGTTACCGGGATGTCCGCCAGTTCGGGACGATGCATTTATTTGCACCCGGTGAGGAATTTAAGAATAAACCCCTGATGAAGCTTGGGCTTGAGCCTTTGGATGAAAGCTTTACGCTGGAGTCGTTAAGAAAGGTTTTAGCCGGAAGAAAAACAAAAATCAAGGTGGCCCTGCTCAATCAGGAATACATTGTAGGGCTTGGCAATATTTATGTGGATGAAGCTTTATTCCGTGCCGGCATCCACCCGGAGCGCCCAGCCGATTCCTTAAGTGATGATGAGTTTGTGAAATTGTATCAAAGTATAATCACGACCTTGACAGAAGCTGTTGAGGCCGGCGGTTCTTCCATCAAATCCTATGTGAATGGACAAGGGGAGATGGGCATGTTTCAGCAGCAGCTGCAGATTTACGGCCGGAAAAATGAGATCTGCAACCGCTGCGGCGGCGTGATCGAGAAGTCCGTTGTAGGCGGTCGCGGTACCCATTATTGCCCGCGATGCCAGCAGTTGTAACAAGAATGGATGAATAGCAAGAATGCAAGAATAGCAAGAATGATGTAATGAGGTGAGTTCATTGAAGATCGGGCTGACAGGCGGAATAGCGACGGGAAAAAGCACGGTTTCCCGGATGCTGACCCGCAGGGGAGCGCTGTTGATTGATGCGGATGTCCTGGCCCGCGAGATCATGGAACCGGGGCATCCGGTATTGGAGGCCGTCGTGGACCGTTTTGGCAGGGACATGCTGCTGCCGGATGGAACGCTGGACCGTAAAAAGCTGGGAGCTCGCGTCTTCGCGAATCCGGAAGACCTTCTAGCTCTGAATGACATTACACACCCTGCCATCCGGGCGGAGACGAAGCGCAGAATAGACGCTTATGAAGCGGAATATCCAGATAAGTTGGTCGTGGCGGACATTCCGCTCCTATATGAATCCGGTTTGGACTCGCTTTACGAAACCATTATGGTGGTTTATGTACCGCGGGAGATCCAGCTCGTCCGCTTGATGGAGCGCGATGGCCTTGATACTCCTCAGGCTGAAGCCAGATTGTCCGCTCAGATGGACATTGAACAGAAGAAGACGCTTGCAGACATTGTGATTGATAACAGCCAGGGACTTGAACAAACTGAAGCCCAGGTTGAAGCGTTCTGGAAAAGCTGTGGGTTGTCATGAAGTGGCTGCGTAAGAAAAGAGTGCTGCTGCTTTTGTTTTTGGGTTTTGTCGTGCTGATCTTCATGAACACCCAGTGGCTCTCTTTGTTTTATCCGATTTATTATAAGGATGATATTCGTAAGCATGCGCAGCGAAATCAGCTTGATCCATTTATAGTCGCCGCTATTATTAAAGTTGAAACCAATTATAAACCCAGCAGGCAGTCCAGAAAAGGTGCGCTTGGCGTGATGCAGATTATGCCGGATACAGCGCAGTGGGTGCTGGAGCAAGCGAAGCTGCCGAGTGTTTCGATGGACAGGATTAATGATGAAACCGGGACAAACATTGAAATTGGGACCTGGTATTTAAAGAGCTTGTCGGATCAGTTTAATGGGAATATGGTTGCGGTGATCGCCGCTTATAATGCAGGGCCTACGCGGGTAAAGAACTGGTTGAAGAGCGGAACATGGGACGGCACTGTGGAAACAACCAAAAATATCCCGCTGGGGGAAACCAGGCATTATGTGCAGCGGGTTGTTCATTATTATGAGCAATACACCAGCATCTATAAGCAGTTTTAACAAAGAGAAAACGCCGGGAGAATGTAGAATTCTCCCGGCGCTTCTTAGCTGCTTGTCAGTTCTTATTTGAATTGACCAGCCAGTTGTTGTTCTGCCAGTGTTACAAGACGTTTAGTAATGTAACCCCCGATAGAACCGTTTTCGTAAGAAGTCAAGTTACCTGCATATCCATCTTGTGGAAAAGAAATGCCGAGTTCTTGAGCGATTTCATATTTCATTTGCTCGAGTGCACCAGATGCTTGTCGAACTACCAAGTTGTTGGAGTTGCCGCTATTGTTGTTTGCCATTGTCTTTTTCACCTCCTTGGGTTGGTAACTGTATTATGTGCCGTATTACGAAATCTACTCGCAAAGTTTAAAATTCCTGGGTGGAATTGTTATCCAAATGGGTGAAAGCCTTGATTTGCTAAGAAAGGAGAGGGTATTTTGAAGTGTCCGTACTGCGATTATAATGGCACTAAAGTGCTGGATTCCCGGCCTGCGAATGAAAACCGCTCCATTCGCAGACGGCGGGAATGTGAGAAGTGCAACCGCCGATTTACGACTTTTGAAATGGTGGAGGAAACACCGTTAATTGTGATCAAGAAGGGCGGCAGCCGCGAGGAATTCAGCAGGGAGAAGATGCTGCGCGGTTTGATTCGTGCTTGTGAAAAACGTCCGGTGTCCGTAGAACAGCTGGAGTCGATTGTCACCGAGGTCGAGACGTCGCTGCGCAATACAGCGGTGGCTGAAGTGGAAAGCATGGAGATCGGTGAACTTGTCATGGAACATCTATATCCGGTTGATGAAGTGGCTTATGTCCGGTTTGCTTCTGTATATCGCCAGTTCAAAGATATTGACATGTTCATGCGTGAGCTGAAGGGGCTGCTGTCCAAAGATTCGGGCAGTGGGGAATAAGGATTGGTTAACCTAAAATAATCAAATGCAAATGAGCTCTGGTAACGATTCCGGGGCTCTTTTTGTTTGCTGCAATAATTTTCTGTACAAACAATCTGTTAATGAAGTACCATGTGAGAGGGCGTTCGAAGAGTCCGGGAAGGGAGGACATTCGTTATGAAAGCTGCGGTATTATTTGTACTTGCGGGACTAGCGGAAATTGGAGGCGGATATTTGATCTGGCTTTGGCTGCGGGATGGCAAAAGCCCGCTCTACGGCCTGTTTGGCGCCGTGCTTCTGATCTCCTACGGCATAGTTGCGACTATGCAGTCTTTCTCGTCCTTTGGCCGTGTATACGCGGCTTATGGAGGGATTTTTATCGTGTTGTCCTTCCTGTGGGGATGGTGGGTCGACCGTAAAAATCCTGACGCTTATGACTGGGCAGGGATGATCATTTGTCTGATCGGGGCATTAGTGATGCTTGCGCCCCGCAAATGAGCGAAAAGTCTGGATTTTGAAGTGAAGAAGGAATCTACAATCATGAAGGAAACAAAATCAGTGTATGTAAATGCGATATTGTTGACCATTGGAGTCATTTCGATCGGGTTGTCCTCCATCTTTATCAAATGGTCCTCCGCACCGGCTTCTGTACTCGGTATGTACAGGCTTTTATTCACGTTGGTATTGATTACCCCTATGCTGCGCAAATTATCTTTACGGGCGGTTTTGAAGGAATTATCGAGGAAAGAGATTGTGTTATTAATCCTTTCCGGTATTTTTCTGGGACTGCATTTCCTGCTCTGGATGGGATCACTCGCTTATACGTCTGTTGCCAGCTCCATGATTTTGTTGTCGCTCCAGCCCGTATTCATCATGGTTGGTTCTTTCTTTATGTTTAAGGAGCGGACAACCGGGGGCGGGGTCCTCGCCTTAAGCGTGGCCGTGATTGGCTCTGCCGTAACAGCTTGGGGAGACGTTGGCGTGTCCTCGAAAGCTATGTATGGCGATGTGCTCTCACTGTTGGGGGCTGTTGCTTCTTCCTTATACATGTTGACGGGGCAAAATCTCGTGCGAAAAATACCGCCCATTGCCTACAGCTATATCGTCTTTGGGGTTGGCGGTGTTGTGATGCTGATCTACAATCTGGTTCAGGGCGTGGCGTTATTTGAATACGATAGCAAGGAATGGCTGCTCTTCCTGCTGCTTGCAATCGTACCTACGATATTTGGACAAATGCTGTTCAATCGTCTGCTCGGTTCGTTGGGGGCAACGACAATCTCCATGGTTATCGTCGCGGAGCCGGCGGTAGCGATTCTGCTGGCTGCTTTCCTGCTGAACGAACAGCTCACGCTTCTACATGGGGTAGGGGGAGTGCTTACGCTGCTTGGGATCGAATTGTTCTTCTGGTTTAAGCAGATGATGATCAAACGGGGGCAGAAAAGTTTAAGGTAATTTTCAGGTTTTTATAAGGTTACGTTAATCTAGGGCGTGTATATTGAAATTACCCTCTTAATGATAAATTGGTTGACGGGAATTTGCTGGGTGGGGCCGGCAGATTCCCGATCAGCCGGATTCCAATTCGGCACATATTCCCTTGGATATAGGGCGTGCCTTAAATATACAAGATATATAAACGAAAGATACATAAAGAAAATGATGGATAAGACCTTGCGGAAGCAGGGTCTTTTGTTTTGTTACTGTAGGGCTTTCAGGACGGCTCATAGGCAGATGTGGAAATCTGTGCTCAAGGGCTTAAGCCCACAGCAAAAAGGGAGGATCTTCATATGGTATAGAGTAATCCAACAAGAGGAGGTCGTTAAAATGGGTGAAGTAGGAGGAGCAGGTTACGGTGTAGGCGGTGCATTTACTTCGACAGGTGCAATTTTGGTGTTGTTCATATTGCTTGTTATCATTTCCCGCGCTTGGCTGCTGTAATGTCGGCTGAACACTAAGGAAGATTGATCTTCTACCCCCTTGCTGCCCGGAGCGGCGAGGGGGTTTTTAGTGGAAGAAATAAATGACAAAAAGATGTTGACAAGCTTTTGGATATCGTGATATTATCTATCTTGTCGCTGCTAAAGTTAATAACTAACTAATAGCAACTACAATATGCGGTCGTGGCGGAATTGGCAGACGCGCACGGTTCAGGTCCGTGTGGGCTAACCCCCGTGGAGGTTCGAGTCCTCTCGACCGCATTCTTTTTAAAGAAGCCCGTAAGTTTCCTTTATGGAAGCTCACGGGCTTTTTTTAATTTTTGGATACAGGAGGGCGATCTTGGAACTCCGGATATTAAACCAAACGTCAACTTAAGGTATTCGCTACCTGTCTCCTTCGGGCCAATTTTTGTTGACTGTCCACAGATCGGATCATTAAGGACATGAACGCCTTCGGCACGCAAATACCTTTTGCTTTGTTCTCCGCATTTAAATCAATACGCGAAAAAGACTTAATAATAATTTAATAAATCCCTTATGACGGCTTAATTTCAATTATCAGCGGCCAAATCTATAATTCAATTACAGCAAATAACACACCAAAATTATAGGAAATGGGGAATTTTCAAGATGAAAAAGCTTTGGATGGCAGGAGCAACGATGATGGTTACGGCGGCAGTGCTTGCCGGATGCGGTTCGGGAAAGGAGGCAGCGAATACGTCACCTGCAGCCTCAGCCGAGGCGCAGGCTTCGGCGCCGGAAGCCTCAGTCGCAGCAGCAGTCGTTAAAACCGGGATGTTGAGCCCAATCGGCAAGGAAGTATCACAAGGCAACATAGAAATCAAAGACGGAAAATTGATGCTCACCAACTTTAAAACCTCGGAAGGTCCGGATCTGCACATCTATTTGGCCAAAGAGCAGGACATAGCCACAGGAAAAAGTCTCGGTAAAATTGACCTGAAGCAATCGGAGCAAACCTTCGATCTGGCCGGCGCCGATCCGGAGGAATACGATTCCGTTGTCATCTACTGCAACAAGGCGCATGTGGCATTTGGCGCTGCTAATTTAAGTGATGGCAATTCGGCCGATGGCGGGACAACGACTTCGGAAACAGCAGATACAACGGATACTACAGTCGCAATGGTTAAAACCGGGATGTTGAGCCCAATCGGCAAGGAAGTATCACAAGGCAACATAGAAATCAAAGACGGAAAATTGATGCTCACCAACTTTAAAACCTCGGAAGGTCCGGATCTGCACATCTATTTGGCCAAGGGGCAGGACATAGCCACAGGAAAAAGCCTCGGTAAAATTGACCTGAAGCAATCGGAGCAAACCTTCGATCTGGCCGGCGCCGATCCGGGGGAATACGATTCCGTCGTCATCTACTGCAACAAGGCGCATGTGGCATTTGGCGCTGCTGATCTGAAATAACGTTTCCGGGGGCCTCTTCTGGACGGTAAAGGAGAAGCCCTCGAAAATTGTCCAGGTAAATACCGGGAAAACATCAGGACGATAATGAAGGTACGTTCGAAAGGATAGCATTAGAAACAGAAAGGCGGTGTTACGGTGAAAGTCATTTATCTTCTGGCCGGATATGGGTTTAGCCTGCTTCGGGTAGTGTTTGGATTGATGTGGTTCAAGTCTGGCTATGCCAAAATTTCCGGGGGGTTTGGCGTGGAAAGTCTGGTCCCGGTTGTTGCCGCCAATGCCGATTCACCGGTGTGGTATAAGCATTTTTTTGCCCAGGTGGTAGGTCCGTATGCGAATGTGTTTGATCTGGTCATTCCTATTGGAGAGCTGCTGATCGGAGTAGGTCTGGTGCTCGGACTGCTGGCAGTGCCGGCAATTGTCATGTCAGTGTTCGTTAATGTAAACTATATCCTGGCGGATATGATCTTTACTTATCCAGCCGAAATCATGCTTGCGGTCATTTTGTTAGTGGGCCATAAGTTCAGCACCGCTGTAAGCATAGAGCGCTGGCTGTACCCGAAATGGAAAAATCGCAGGCTGGACACGGGGATGTGACCGTATTGTCTTCTATTTTGATTGTTGATGATGAAAGGCCAATTGTAGAGATTTGCCAGTTGTATTTACGAAATGAAGGATACACGGTTTACACCGCCAGCAACGGCGAAGAAGCGGAGGAAATGGTCCGGAACCATCCGATTGATTTCATCGTGATTGATGTGATGATGCCAAAGAAAAATGGCTATGAGTTTATTGAAATGCTTCATAATGAAGGGATGGATATCCCTTTTTTATATTTGACGGCGCTGAATCAGGAGAAGGATACGTTGTACGGCCTTGCACTGGGAGCAGACGATTATATTACCAAGCCCTTTAGCCCTAGGGAGCTGGCCTTCCGTATTAAAAATATATTGAAGCGGGTTAATAAATTTAAACAGACCGAGGTCCGTTTTTTGCGCGAGAAAGAACTTTATTTGAACAAGGATGAACGCGAAGCCCGCCTCTATGGAGAAATACTTGATTTGACGAACAAAGAGTTTGATTTGCTGTGGACCCTGGTCGAAGAGAAGCATCGCGTATTGTCTAAATCCGAGCTGCTGAAAAAGGTATGGGGTTACGAATATTACGAAGACGCCGCTACGGTTAATGTTCATATTCATCATTTACGCGAAAAATTGGCTGCTTTGGATAAAGGAAACACGCTGTCCATTAAGACAGTATGGGGCATTGGTTACCAATTCAAGGGAGAGGAGGGGGAGCAATAATGAAGCTGCGAACCGTCCTGCTGCTTTCTTATTTGGCTAGTTTATGTGTGGTAACGCTGCTGCTGTTTGGCGCTTACCAGCAAATGTTTCTGGATTACAATAAGCTGAAAATGGCTATGGTCATTACGATATCATCCAGTGTGTTATCCTTGTTGATCAACTCCTTTTTTATTTTTCCGATGGCTAAAGCGATCGCCCGGTTGAATAAACAAAGCCAGGCAATTGCCAAGGGGGAGTATGACATTAGCGTTACGGAAAGCCGTACCCTCGAGCTACATGAATTGGGAAAGTCGCTGCATATGATGGCCCAGGAAATCAAGGAAAAAATCACTGCGCTTCAGCAAGAGGAAAGCAGGCGCAATGAATTGATTGCCAATCTGTCGCATGACATCAAAACGCCGTTAGCTTCCATACGTTCATATTCGGAAGCGCTGCTTGACGGGATGGTGCATAAGCCGGATGACGTCCGCAGCTATTTGCTTGGTATCGGAGAGCAAACCGAACGGGTCGTATCCTTTGCCAATGAGCTCTTCTCCATCGCGGCCATTGACCAGAAAAATATTGAAATCAGCATGGAAATTTTGTGGCTTGATCAGCTTTTGGTGAACACACTGCAAACCTTTGAGGCGCAAATCGTGAAGGAGAACCGAACAATCGAAGTCAAGATCAGCGAGGAGTGCGTTTCGGTTTATACGGACAAAACCTGCATGGAGCGGATCTTATACAATCTGATCGGCAACGCAATTAAATTCTCCAGACCGGGGACAACCATTTGGCTAAATATATATAATGACAGAGATTATACCTGTTTTGAAGTAAAGGATGAAGGAACCGGAATTCCTTCCGACAGGCTAAATCGGATTTTTGACCGGTTTTACCGGGTAGAGGAATCGCGCAATCAAATGTATGGAGGGGCCGGCATTGGCCTTGCCATCGCGAGAGAGCTGACAGAACTGTTACAGGGCCAAATTTCGGCGACCTCTGTTTATGGAGCCGGAAGCACATTTACGGTCCGCCTTCCGAACCACCCCGATTCCGGTAAAGAGTAAAGCAATCCCATGTATTCAAATTTCGCAGTTGGCGCAAACACTTTCTCTCTCATTTGCGCCTGAGAAAATTTATAATAAAATAGTATTGACATGTCCCAGTATTTTCTGTAATATTTAGAAGTCGCCTCTGAAAAGACGACGATATACGAAATGAGGGGCCTTAGCTCAGCTGGGAGAGCGCATCGCTGGCAGCGATGAGGTCAGGGGTTCGATCCCCCTAGGCTCCATATTAAAAAAAGCCTTTAAACACAAGGATTTTCGAGTGTTTGAAGGCTTTTTTCTATGCTTGGATAGTGATTGTTTCTCATCTTTACAAGCCTGAAATGAGATTCTATAATGTTAACTGTATGTGTAGAAGTTCGAAAGGGGAATCCATAAGTGGCAGTTGTTTGCTTGTAGGCGGCAAAAGTGCAAAATTTCGTGAGTTCGTTCACGGAATACGTATGCCCTTTTGACCTAATACAAGGAACTTCTCGCATCATATTTTTTGGATACCGACGGAGTGCCTTATTTGAGGTACTCCGTTTTTTTTGGGTGAACTGAGGAGGAAAACACATGCTAACGCCATTTATGGAAAACCACGAATTTAATTTGATCAAACGCCTGTTGGGGCGCCTCGAATATAACATCAAAACCACAGCCGACCAGAAAGTTATATCGGCCATCCGGCACACGACTTGGACCCGGGTCATGGAGATGTTCCCTGCTATGACGGAGGAACAGAAGCGGTTTTTCGACCGGATTCCGACGCTAAACCGTGCCGAGGAGTTCCATGCTTATTTGAGCGAGCTGGAGTCATGCGTGACAGCCTTTCCGCAGGTAACGGAACAGCAGCTGAAGAAGCTTTATCCCAAAATTAAAAAGCTGAAGCTTCCGCCGCTGTCCGAGCTCGATTTCCGCTTCCTGACCTATATCGGCTGGGCCGACATTTCAACGAATAAACTATTCATCGTCTACAATCTGGACGGGAAAATGACGGGCATTGAGGGCCGGTTCACCCCGACGAACAAGAAGGGGGTCTGCTGCCTCTGCAACAAGCATGAAGAGGTGGCCTTCGTGACCGCGCAGACGAAAGCCAAGGGACCGGCATTGGATCATTTTGGGCGGGTCGGAAATTATATGTGCATCGACAGCGCCAAGTGCAACCAGAATATTACCGATGTGTCTCAACTGGAACGGTTTATGAAGGATGTTTTAAACTAACCAAGCTAGTTTTGAGAGAAATAGAGAAGCTTCCGGGGGGGGGAATCCCGGAGAATGTACACGGGCAGGCCGACCGGCCTGCCCGTGTTATTTTCCTTTGAGCTATCGGATCGGGATCGGGAAATAGGTATGTGTACGCAGCTAGAGAAAACTTGACGATGGGCGGCAAACCTGTGCCAAAGCTGATGGTCCGGCTGCCGCTTCAACTGGTCTTCATCGGATCGGTCCTTTTGGCGTCGCCCATGTTTGGTTAGGACGATCGGGTACCCACCGTCTGAGTCATTTTGGCTTTCGCCCCTTTGCCGCTTGGCAGTAATGGAAGCGATGCTGAGCCGGGAGCCCTAGTAAATAGAGATAGGGGAAGGTTGAAATAAATTGAATATTTTTCCAATATGAGGATATCCTGTTGTTAGTTGTGAGCGGGAAAGGAATTCAAGCGATGAATGCCATGTTTTGGAAAAATACAATTTGGTTTGTTTTACTCGGAATGACAACGATTCTGGAATTGGTCTTGATTTTCCGGAAAGCCGATGACCGAAGGCGGACAGCCGCAGTATATTTAACCATCAGCGGGATGACGTTCTGTTTTGAAATGTTTGTTTTATCCTATTTAAAGGCATATAACTATTATCCGAAAATCTTCCCCGACTCTTCTGCAGACGATAATATTGCCGGGAATTTGTTTTCCCAGTTCTCGGTTTCGGCCACGGCACTGCTGCTGACGGTTTTTGATCTGAATGGGGTGTGGAAGCTGATCTTTATTGCGGCGTACAGCGGCATTGAAGAAGGTTTTAAAGCGTTGGGGATTTACCGTCAGCACTGGTATCGTACCTGGATGACTATGGTGAGCCTTCTTCTGCTGTTCTGGGTAGCCAAACATACTTGTGCTGCTGGCAGGACTTATTTGAAGCGTTGGCTTCGGTACTTGTTTATTTTCCTGGGTTTAATTACGCTGCATGAGCATCTGATTGTATGGGTGTTGAGATTAACTGGCATTCGGCTCCTGAGCGAGCATGTATTGCCTGATAAAGAGCACAGCTTAGTTGTTTTATCAGCTTTCTATATGCTGCTGCTGGGCGTATTCGTTATGTTCCTCTATTTTTCGAGCATTCGCTGGGGATGGAAGCTGCTGCTGCTAGCGGTTCTTTATTTTGGACATTGGCTGGCAGCCCGCTATAATTTGATTCTCTACAAAGAGAGCTGGATGTGGATCGCTTCATCCATTTCAATTTGGAGCATGTATGGATTTACATTCTTGCTCGACAAGCTGTACGGGAGTTACCCTGAACCCAAACCTTAATATTGGATGCAACTCCTTACCCGCCAAACCAAAGGATCTGTCCTGTATTGGCGGGTTCATTTCTCCCCTACGAATTTATCCTGTTAATCCCAATTCTATTATGGGATAATTTAGGAAAACGGAAGAGGGGCGGCTATAAAAGATGGGAACGATGATAGAATCCGTACCGGTCATCGAGATCAAGGATCTAAGGATGAGATACGGAGCAAGATTTGTGCTGAATGGCATTGACCTTACGGTACATACCGGTCAGATAATTGGATACATAGGACCTAATGGAGCGGGAAAAAGCACCACCGTCAAGATCATGCTGGGGCTTGTGCAGGGATATACCGGCGAGGTGCGTATTTTTGGGCAGGACATCGCGGAGGCCGGGCCTGATTATAAACGCAGAATCGGTTATGTGCCCGAGGTGGCAGACCTTTACGATACGCTCACAGCCCGCGAGTACCTGACGTTTATTGGCAGACTTTACGGGATAGACGCCCGGGAGGCCGAATACAAAGGGCTGCAGATGGCGGATATTTTAGGACTTAGAACTGCTTTCGACAGCCGGATTGCCTCTTATTCCAAAGGGATGAAACAGAAGGTGATGCTGATCTCGAGCCTGCTGCATAATCCGGATATTTTATTTCTGGACGAACCGCTTAGCGGTCTTGATGCCAACAGTGTGATGGTGATTAAGGAGATCTTAGAACTGCTGTCGCAGCAGGGGAAAGCGATCTTTTATTCTTCTCATATCATGGATGTCGTTGAAAAGGTCAGCAGCCGGATTATCTTGTTAAATGACGGGCGAGTTGCGGCCGACGGCAGCTTTGAAGAGCTGAAGGCGCAAAATCTGGAGAGCAGTCTGGAGGATATTTTTACGCAGCTTACGGGGTTTGATGAGCACCGGAGTTTGGCTGAACGTTTTGTTGCAGCGGTGAACGAGGTGGATCGATGAAGGAATTCCGAACCTTGAAGCTGCTGGACAAGATACGTGCTCCACTTGAGAAAATCGGCGTGCAATACCCGGAATTAAGGCTTATTTTGCAGGTTAAGCTGACCATGGACGGGCGGAGGGTTCCAACTGTTGGAGCGGGCATGTTCTCCCGCAGCAAAGAGCGAAACGGGTCAGACAATCAATTATCCAGCCAACGTTTCGGAGAAGAGTTAGAAACCGGGAACCGGTTTATCCGTTCCTTGTGGCTCTACGTATTGATTGGACTTGTGCTTCTTCCTTTTATGTTGATAGGTGACAATTATTTGTTTCAGATGAGCGTGAGCTTCTCTATTCTGTTCTTTATGGTTACAAGCTCGCTGATTTCCGACTTCTCATCGGTGCTGCTGGACATCCGGGATAAAACAATCCTGTTATCCAGACCGGTGAACGCAAAGACAATCAATTTGGCAAAAATGATTCATATCCTGATTTATTTGTCTTATATTACGGCAGCTGTAACGCTTCCTTCGCTGATCGCGGCGCTTTTTAAGCATGGGTTCGTTTTTTTACTGGTCTATTTGGCAGAAATTATTCTGATGGATTTTTTCATTGTGGCTCTAACCGCACTGCTGTATTTCCTGGTCCTTCGTCTATTTAACGGGGAGGTTCTTAAGGACATCATTAATTATGTGCAGATCGGGCTGACGATTGTTTTGATGGTGGGCTATCAGCTTGTGTTTCGTTTGTTTGATCTTTCGGGCTTTGCGGTCCATTTCGAGCCGAAAATTTGGCAGTATTTGCTGCCTCCCGTCTGGTTTGCCGGCCCTTTTGAAGTGCTGTTTAACGGGGAGCATTCAGGCATTTATGTTTCTTTTGCTTTGCTTGCCCTGCTTGTGCCGATTCTTTCCTTGACTGTGTATACCCTGCTGATGCCGCGCTTTGAACAGCATTTGCAGAAGCTGTCCGAGCAGGGGGATGGGGGAAGGAACCGAACTTCACATTTCCACAAACGGTTAGGCTCATGGATTTGCCGGACCAAGGAGGAGGCCGTCTTCTTTGACTTTGCATCCATTATGCTGAGAAGAGAACGGGATTTCAAACTGAAGGTTTATCCGTCTCTCGGTCTGTCCATCGTGTTCCCGTTTATCTTTATGTTAATTAACTTTAAGGAAGGTAAGAATTGGGCCGAAATCTCGTCCGGGCAAAGTTACCTGTTTATTTATTTCTGTACCATTATGGTTCCAACGGTGATCATGACGCTGAAATACTCGGGAAATTATAAAGGGGCCTGGATTTATACCACTGCGCCGCTCATTCAAATAAAGGACCTTTATAAAGGGACGTTGAAGGCTTTTTTGATGCGGCTGCTCCTGCCTTTGTTTCTGGTAGAGGCGATCATTTTTATGGCGATCTTCGGCTTGCGGATCCTGCCGGATTTGCTTGTCGTACTGTTAGTTATTTTCCTGTACACCTATATATCGTTCCTGTTAATAGGCAGAGAGCTGCCGTTCTCGCGGCGGTTTGAGACGGTTCCGGAGGAAGGAGCCGGGATGAAAACGCTGGGGTTGCTGGCTATTTTGGGCGTGTTTGCTCTTTTGCATTTCCTGTCCTTGCGGTTTAGTTATGGAGTTTATGGTTATCTGGTGATTTTGTTGGCTGTGAATTTCTGGGTGTGGAGAAGGGGTTTTGAGTTTAGAGATAACTGAACGTTTAGCTGCTCTCTACAATACCTCTTCCTTTGCGAATACCAGGCGAACCCCTTATTCCTTAACAAGCGGTTCGCCTTAATCATCCACAATCTCATCCCACATTGCTTTCATCTCCTCTTCAAGCTTATGGATTATTTAGGGACCATCACCTAAAGTTCAATGATCATCTCTTTAGCCCGACGATTATCCCTCAAGTTCAACCGTTTGGGTTGCGATCTTTCGAGCGAATTCACGATCATGCTCGACAAACACCATAGTCGGCTCATATTCCAGCAGCACCTCTTCGATCTGCATACGAGAAATAACGTCGATGAAATTAAGCGGTTCATCCCAAATATGCAGATGAGTCTGTTCGCAGAGGCTCCTTGCGATCAGCACTTTCTTTTTCTGTCCGCCGCTGAACCAAGCCATATCCTTCTCGAACTGCAGGCGGGAGAAGTCCAGCTTTCTTAAAATGGCTTTAAACAGGCTTTCGTCAATCTCCTGCTGCCGGGCGTAGTCGGACAAGCTTCCTCTTAAATTTGAAGTGTCCTGCGAAACATAGGAAATTTTCAGCTGACTGCCCTTACGGAAGGTTCCGGAGAACGAAATTTCTTCGCCAAGAATCAGCTTCAGCAGACTCGATTTGCCGGAACCATTAGGGCCGGTGACAGCAATCCGGTCGCCTTGTTCGATCGAGAAACTGACATTTTGGCACACGTTCTTCCCTTCGTAGTTAATGGATACATGATCCAATTCGGCCAACTGGGATTTCGGGTAGACAAGCTGCGAAATCTTTAGACTATCCGAAGTTTCAATGTTTTGCAGCAGCTTGGATTTCTCTTCCATTGCCGTGTGCTGCCTTTGCTCAATCGTTTTGGAGCGCTTCATCATTTTGGCAGCTTTGTGTCCAATGTAACCTTTATCGACCTTGGAACCCGAGTTGCGTGTTCCATTTTTAGTTTTCTCCACCTCTTGAGACCATTGCCCGGTTCTTTTGGAGGCGTCAGAGAGCCTTTTAATGTCTTTGTGAAGCTTCTCATTCTCATTCAGCTCATATTGATCCTGACGCTGCTTGTTGAGCCACCAGTCAGAGAAATTCCCCTTTTGAATCTCGATATTAGTTTTATTGATTGACAAAATATGGTCCACACATTGATCCAGAAACGCACGGTCGTGGGATACCAGAATGAACCCCTTCTTCCGGCTTAAATATTGGCTGACCAGCTGTCTGGCGTGGATATCCAGATGGTTGGTCGGTTCGTCAATCAGCAGAAAATGATTCTCTTTCAAAAACAAAGCAGCCAGCTGCACCTTGGTTTGTTCGCCGCTAGATAAGGACTCGAATGGACGGTACAAAACGTCCTCCGATAATTGCAGCAAGGACAACTCCTTTTGCAGCCGCCAATGCTCATAATCCGGGTAAATATCGCTGACCACATCATAGGTCAGGTGTTCCGGGTGCTCTACCGTAAATGGAAAATAATCAAAGCTTACCGCCGCCGAGATCGTTCCGCTGTACTCCAGTTTGCCGAGCAGCAGATTCAGGAACGTCGTTTTGCCGCGTCCATTTCTGCCCGTAAAGCCCAGTTTCCAGTCCGTATCAATTTGAAAGCTGACCTGCTCAAAGATGTTGTCATAACTTCCCTCGTAAGCAAAGGTGAGGTTGGATACGTTGATTAAAGACATGTGAATCCCTCCTGGTGTTGAAAAATAAATGAGCCACAAGAAAAGTTACTTTTCCTGCAGCTCATAAGAATACAACAGACCAGTCCAGTCCCGCGGGGGCTGGAAAAGGGATATATTCAGAGTGAAGGAATAAGTAACTTCTTGCACATGCGGCCCAAAGAACAAAACAAAAAAAGCTGTTCCATTCTTTAAAACCTGGCAAGAAATTTTACATTATTCCGTCACTCCCATCGATAAGTTTGGAGTCATCATAACATATTCGGAGAAGGGCTTCAAACCTTTGACAAAATTAACCAAATAGCATATAAATAAATTATAAATCGTAAGTAATAAGTAATAAGTAATAAGTAGTAAGATGTAAATAAAAAATGAGCAAGGATTCATTCATGAAAGTAACTCCCACCTTAGAATAAGCCCGCTGATCCCCTAAACAAGGAGAGATTTGCGTATGGACAATTTAACATTGGCTCAGCAATTTTCATTAATCGGATTAAATGGACAGGATAGCCTTTATCAGACAGTAGTGAAGAAAGCGACCCTTCGCTGTGTAGCAGCAGCGGTAGTTCTGGAAGCATGGCTGGAGGGAGTTTTTGTCTGGGATCGAGAGTGGTTTATGATCGACCCGCTTTCGATCGATTCTTTTTGCGAAGAGCCCTATAGAAGTTTGGTGATGAAGACGCTGCTGCCCAAAGGCAAGAATAAGGACCTGAGCTGGTGGATCAGGAAAGTCTCTGGTTTGTCCAAAAGGAAAATGACCCAGCTGGAGAAGGCCATAACTGATCCTTTGAGAAAACAGGGGCTGATCGAGGAAATCCCCGGACTACTGGGCTGCGATTTGTATCTGCATTCTTCGGGAGTTGAGATCAAGGAATACCGCAGCGACAGTCAGAGTTTCTTAACTATTACGGAGTCTGTCCGGGCTGAAGTGCTTGAGGAGGGAACGATTCCGGATGAAGCCATCTGTATGCTCTGGCTGCTCAGGGAGAGCGGGTGCATGCATGATTTATTCTCGAGGAACGAAATCGAGACCGCCGGGGAGAAGATGGGAGCGTTATACCGTGGCAATCCGCTGGCCAAACAGCTTTACATGCTTAGGGTGCGCCGGGGAATCGAAATGGCCTATAAGCAGTTCCTGAAGTTTAAGAGCAGAGCCGTAAGGACGCAAACGGGCAGCGGAATTAACTTTCTGTTTCCGGCCTTGGAGCGGTCTCAGTCGGTTTTTATCGAAATGGAAGCATGGTTCTCCAATCCCGAGCGGCGGTTAAGAGATATCAAGAACAGATTGGAATCGCAGGGCCATAAATTTACCATCCTCCGGGAAGGTCAGATCCCGCTGATCCAAATTGATAATGTCGTTTACGAGGCTATTCCGCATGTGATTTACGGAAGAGTGCCGATTCATGGCGTGCGGCTGCTCCCGAGACGTCCATTTTAAGGCAGCTAAGGTGGCTAATATGGCAAAGGTGGCGGCAAAATGTCGAGACAACGATCCCTGGAAGTAATTTTGGCCTCCGAATACGTATCCATTGGCGAATTGGTACGGCTCACAGGTACGCGCTACAGCACTTTGAAATTTTATACGGAGGAAGGCATGCTGCCCTTTGAACAGGCCGAAGAGAATTTAACGCGAAGATTTCATAGAGAAACTACCGTGAAACAGATCCAAAAAATCAAACAAATGAAAGCGGAGGGAATGTCGATCCCGCAAATGAAAGAATGGCTTGCCAGAGAGAGGTAAGGGAACCAGGATTCCCGGAGATCTGGCCTCTCTTATTTTTTTACATAGTTTAACGTTTAATAAGCATTAACTAAACAATTCTTTTTTATACTTATGGAACCGGTTTCTACCGGCTTTCATAGATTTTCTCTTTACAGTGGATCTCAAATCAGAAGAGGGAAGAGGAGGATATTTGTTCATGAAATTAAGAAAGAGACCCTTAGGTAAAATAGCTGCCGCTGCGATCATGACCCTTGGCATGCTGCCAAGCTTTGCCGGAGGTGCTGCTGCTGCGGGAGACGGAGACACGGGTACGTCGAAAGGCTTTGAATTCAGAATATTACATACCAATGATACGCATGCCCATATTGATAATATTGCCCGTCGGGTAACTGCGATTAATGAAGCAAGAACGGCTAACACGCTCCTGCTTGATGCCGGGGATGTTTTCTCCGGGACGTTATATTTCAACCAATATAATGGACTTGCTGACCTATATTTCATGAACCAATTAGGTTATGATGCCATGACATTCGGCAACCATGAATTCGACAAAGGCCCTGCCACGCTGGCCGAATTCGTGAAGCAGGCGAAATTTCCGTTTGTCAGCGCAAATGTTGACTTCTCCAAAGAGCCGGCTTTAAACGGCAGCCTTCATCAAACCGTTGGAGAACCGGGCGAAGACGGGCAAATTTACCCGGCCATTATTAAAGAAATCAACGGGGAGAAAGTCGCCATTTTCGGTTTAACAACCCCTGAATCTGCCGTACTGGCATCCCCGGGACCTAACATCAAATTCCTGGATGAAGTGGAAAGTGCCCAGAAGCAGGTAGATGCTCTGGAGCAGGCAGGCATCAACAAAATTATCGCATTAACTCACCTGGGGTATACAGTAGACCAGCAGCTTGCTGAAGCTGTTAAAGGCATTGACGTGATCGTGGGCGGGCACTCCCATACCCAATTAAATGATGCGGAAGTGCATCATGCGGACTCCGAACCGACGCTGATTGTGCAAACCGGCGAATATGACAACAACTTGGGCCAGCTTGATGTGACATTTGACGAAAACGGCGTTCTTACATCCTGGAAAGATAAATTGATTGCGCTTGACGCCCAAGATGCTGCAGGCAATTATTTGATTAAGAGCGATGCCGCTTCTGAAGCAAAACTTGCGGAATTTGCCAAACCGCTGGAAGAATTGAAGAAGACTATCATCGGCAAGGTTGAAGTTGACCTTAACGGCGAACGCGACAACGTGCGCAGCGAGGAGACCAATCTGGGCGACTTGATGGCTGACGGCATGCGTGCCAAAGTCATGAGCATTGTTAATGAACCGGACGTTAAAGGTTATGTCACGATTCAAAACGGCGGCGGGATCCGCGCATCCATCGGTGCCGGCGATATTACTCTGGGCGATTTGCTGACGATGATGCCGTTTGGCAACAACTTAAGCGCAGTGAAAATGACCGGTAAAGAAATTACGGCAGCTTTGGAGAACGGGGTCAGCGGCGTTGAAAGCGGCGAGGGACGTTTCCCGCAAATTTCCGGCATGCGTTTCTATTACGATTCGACTAAGCAGCCTGAAGTGCTGGATGACGTTACCGGCGAGCTGAAGCAAGCAGGCAACCGCGTAGTGAAGGTACAAATTGAGAACAACGACGGAACTTATACGGATATTGATCCTAATGCTTATTACATTGTGGCTACCAACTCTTACATGGCGGATGGCGGGGACTTCTACCGCTCCATGAAAGAAGCAAAGAATGACGGACGTTATTATGAACTCAACCTAGTGGATTATGAAGTGTTCCACGAATATTTGGACAAGATTGGAACCGTAAATCCTTCGACAGAAGGCCGTATCACTGATCTGAAGGGCGCAGCGCTTCCAGCTGAAATCGGCGGTATGTCTGGTTCCGAAGGCAGCGGCGCTAATGCGGCCGTCTTCACCGATCTGGCCAATGACAGCGCCAAAGAAGCTATTCAGGCCGCAGCGGCTGCCGGATTGGTGAATGGTTACGGCGATGGAACTTTCCGTCCGGATCAACAGGTTACGCGGGCTGAATTTGCGGTTATGGTCAGCCGGGCTTTCCAAGTCAAAGCTTCGGATGCTAACCTGGCGTATGCCGATGCTGCAAACATTCCGGCTTGGGCTTTACCGGCGGTTTCCGCTTTGAACGCAGCAGGCCTGCTGGACGCATTCAAGGGCAGCACGTTTGCGGCTAGCCAGAAAGTAACAGCTGCAGAGGCAGCAGCCATTATTGCAGCAGTCTCTGGTGATGAAGCCGCGGCAGTTCCGGCTGACGGCTCGGTAACACGCAGAGACGTAGTGCTTATGCTGGCTGATTTAGTGAAATAGATTCCGACAAAAGGTTAAAAAGTAAGTTTCCAAAGTTTAAAAATTTGTTCAGGCAAATATAAGAATACCCCTTGGTCATCCAAAGGAAGAAGAATCCTTTTGGAAAACCAAGGGGTATTTTTGCTTGCCATAGGTCTACTCTTCGTTTAATGCCCCTGCCGCCAGCATCTGAATAACCGTATTCTCCATAGGAGGATTGTGAAGACCGGCCCGGACATCCCGGTAATAACGCTCCAAAGGAAGATTCCGTGACAAGCTGGTACCGCCAACTATCCGCATAGCCAGATCTACGACCTTGATCGCGTGGTTGGTCGCGACATATTTAGCCAGTCCTAGATCCGCCTTCAGATGAGGCCGGTTGTCCGGCTCCTTATCCCAGCGGTCCGCAGTTGCATACAGCAGGGAGCGGGCGGTCCGCAGTTCAACCTCCATTAGCCCGATTTGGTTCTGCACGGATGGGAGAGAACGGATCGGTTCGTTTAAGTTATTCGGCTTATACGTTCTGGCGAAATTCAGCGCGTAGTCCCTGGCCGCTAAGGCAATGCCCATATAACAAGCCGGGATATGGAGCAGCCAGCCGCCTCCATCGTCGGAACCTTTGCCGATCAACCGGTTAGCTGCAGGTGCGAAAACGCCGTTTAATACAACATCGTGGCTGCCGGTGCCGCGCATCCCGAGTGTGTTCCAGGTCTCGACAACCTCAACTTTATCTGTACGTTCTACAAGGAACTCGGCCATCGTCTCTTCGTCAGGGACATAAGCAGTCACGACAAAATGGTCGAGAATCGGCGACAAGGTGCTGAAGGTTTTTCGGCCCGTAATCAGCCAGCCGCCATCCGTAGGAACCGCCTTTGTTTCGGGTTTGCCTCCCCGGCTTGGGCTGCCTGTAGCCGCTTCGCTTGCAAAGGTATTAGTCATGGTGCCGTGTTCTACGGCAGACCGGCAGAATGCCGCAAACAATTCCTCAGGCCACTTCCGGCTGGTCCGTAAATGCAGCACCTGTCCCAGATGCCAGCCAACCGCCAAGGCGGTAGAGCCGTCCCCGTAGGCCAGCCGTTCCTGAAGCATAACCATTTCATAAAGGGAAATTTCATCACCGCCGTATTCCTTGGGAACGGTCAGCTTCATATAACCGGCTTCCTTCAGATCTGCAAAGTTGTCAAATGGAAAAGAGCCCTCCTGGTCATGTTTGGCCGCCCGCCGTGCAAAGACAGCAGCCAGCTCCGAAACTCGGTTCACACGGGCTTTTTCCTGTTCGCTGCGTATATATTGATTGATAAAAAGATGATCCATATCCAAAGTAATCCCGCTCCTTCCCTATGTAATTATAACAATAACGCAAACAGAGTTAAAAGGAGAAGGTGTACGGCCGTTTTTTTTCATTTTTGGCTATTTTTAATCGTATACTTGTATCCAAGCTTCTCCTTGCTCGTGTTTCTTAGGTTTCTTTCAAAGTGCAATCCTTAACTGTATACGGTATGATCTACTAGAAGTCATCCGAGGAAACCCTTTCAGAAAGCGCTGACAAGAATGACCGGAGAATCTGCGGGTCCCGTATGGCAGGGCATACAAGTCATGACTCAGGAAGATAAAGAACAAAAAGGATGAGGAGTGCAAGGGATATGATCAGACCTACCGATGACCAGAAACGTTATGAACTATCGAGCCCGACTTTGCTGCCCAAAGCTTCGGGATTCTTGTGGAATGAGAAAATGATGATTCACATGAACTGCCGTGGTTATGCGGTGGCCCAGTTCATGCAGCCAGAACCTGCTAAATATTCGCATGCGCCGAATTTGGAAGCCAAGACGTTTATGCAGCCGGAGCAGCCCTATTACGCGCATCATCCGGGTCGTTTTGTATATGTCAAAGACGAGGAGAACGGCGCTGTTTTTTCTGCACCTTATGAGCCGGTGCGTGTGCAGCCGGAGCAGTACCTTTTTTCGGTGGGGAAACACGATATCCGCTGGGAGGTCCAGCATCAGGGCCTGCGGGTCGTAACGACCTTAAGCCTGCCCAAGGAAGATGCTCTGGAGCTTTGGCGGGTCAAAGTGAAGAACATGTCTCAGGAGCAGCGCAAGATCAGCCTTTATCCTTATTTTACGATAGGTTATATGTCCTGGATGAACCAATCTGGCGAATACCGGGAGGAGCTTCAGGCTATTGTGGCTTCTTCCGTAACGCCTTATCAAAAGTACCAGGATTACGATAAAATCAAACATTTCAGCGATAAAACCTTCCTGCTGGCTGAGCATAAACCGGATGCCTGGGAAGTGAATCAGGAGGCCTTCGAAGGGGAAGGCGGCATTATGATGCCGTCCGCTATTCAGGCTGAAACGCTGGCCGGAGGGGAAGCCCGCTATGAAACACCTGCGGCGGTGCTGCAGTACAGACTTGAGCTGGCGCCCGGTGAGGAGCGCGAGTTCCGGTTTGTCTTTGGACCGGCGCACGACGAGGCTGAGGTCGCGGAGATTCGCCGTAAATATTATTCAGGGAAGAACAACCAAGGAGAAGACGGATTTGTGCAGGCGGAACGCGAATATGCGGATTACATCAGCGAGGGAAAAGGCACGATTGAGATTCAAACGCCTGACGCTGATCTCGACAATTTCGTTAACCATTGGCTGCCTCGGCAGCTGTATTACCATGGCATTACCAACCGGCTGACAACAGACCCGCAAACCCGGAATTATCTGCAGGACAACATGGGCATGAGCTACATCAAGCCGGAAACGGCCCGGGCAGCGTTCCTGACGGCGCTGAGCCAGCAGGAAGCGAGCGGGGCGATGCCTGACGGGATTATTTTGCATAAGGATGCCGAGCTCAAATATATCAATCAGGTGCCGCATACCGACCACTGCGTCTGGCTGCCGATCTGCCTCAGCACTTATCTGGACGAAACCGGTGATTATACCATTCTGGATGAACAAGTTCCTTTTGGGGACAGCAGTGAAGCTGTGACCGTTCTGGAGCATATTCACCGGGCCATGCAGTGGCTGATCAAGGACCGGGATGAGCGGGGGCTTAACTTCATCAACCAAGGTGACTGGTGCGATCCGATGAATATGGTCGGTTACAAAGGCAAAGGGGTTTCCGGCTGGCTGACGATTGCGACGGCTTATGCTTTCCTGGTTTGGTCGGATATTTGTGAACACAGCGGACATCCGGATGCGGCCAAGCAGTATCGCCTTGCGGCAGACGAGACAAACGCCATCGTCAACGAGTACCTTTGGGACGGCGATTGGTACGCGCGCGGCATCACAGATGATGGCGTTGTGTTTGGCATCAGCACCGACAAAGAAGGCCGGATCTTTATCAACCCGCAGGGCTGGGCGCTGCTAAGCGGCGCTGCCGACGATATCAAGCAGCAGAAGCTGATGCGTGCCGTCGAGGAGCAGTTGGAGACGCCTTATGGGGTGGAAAAGCTGGCGCCATCCTATACGTCTATGCGCGAAGACGTCGGACGGGTTACGCAGAAGCACCCGGGCAGCGCGGAGAACGGCGCGGTATACAATCATGCGGCCGCTTTCTATATCTATGGGCTGTACGCGGTCGGAGAACAGGACAATGCCTACCGGCTACTGCGGAAAATGCTGCCGGGACCGGACCGCGAAGACATCCTGCGGCGCGGACAACTGCCCGTCTTCATTCCGAACTATTACCGGGGTGCTTACCGGCAGTTCCCGAAAACAGCCGGCCGCTCCAGCCATCTGTTCAACACGGGAACCGTGCCTTGGGTTTACCGCTGCCTCGTAGACGGACTGTTTGGCGTGCAGGGCACGAAAGAAGGGCTGCGCATTCAGCCGCAGCTGCCATCCGACTGGCAGGAGGCAACGGTGAAACGGACCTTCAGAGGCGCGGGGCTGCACATCGAGATGAAACGTGAAGCAGGTGTGACTGCCACCGAAGTGTACGTAAACGGCAATTTAGCCGTAGACGGCGTAGCGAAAGATTTGCAGCCGGGCGCCGAATATCAGGTGCTGGTGAAGCTGCCGCAGTAAGATTTTAGGAACACCATATAAAGAGCATTATGAAAACCAACGGCCTGTTTCCGGTGAAGATCGGAGACAGGCCGTTTTTGATGTTTTTTTGAGAATGGGGGGATAGGCAATCGGCCCGCATTAAAGGGATACCGCCTCTCCGGATCCCCTTGGCCAGTCTAATGTTGTAGTTTAGGGTGATACCATATATTCTATAGATAATTTTTTATGGAACAATTCATCTAATAACATGATTTCTGCTTTTTGGCTGACCGCATGGTGTCCAACAAATATGCAGAATGGATTCCAAATCGATTGCTGCACTAGTGGATGAAAAGGTAAAGAAGATGCTGCAGCAAATAATAGAGGATATTTTATCGAGAAGGCAAAATAGCGACCTTCACCAAACAAAGCTCCTTTCGGCCATGGTGAGCTCAACGATTTACAGCGCTGCGCATGAGTGGTTAAGAGTTGAGGGAAACCATCGAACCGATTTACTTATAAACCTCGTTCGTCCCTATATAATAAAAGGGTTGGAGCAGTATGACAGGGCTAATGAATAGATAAGCGATTCGTCTGCAATACAGGAAAAGAAAAGAATTTCAAATGAATTTTTATGTCTCTGTTCAGGGATTAAGCAGGTAGATCAAGTTCAGCAGTCTTGAGAAACCTGGCCGCACATGATAATATTACTTGAATTTAATCAGGTCCGAGCAGTAGGAGGAATTAGCATGGCAAGCATAAGGGAAGTGGCGCGTCTGGCCAAAGTAGCGCCGAGCACCGTTTCGAGGGCACTGAACGACAGCGGCTACGTGGCCGAAGAAACCAGGGAGAAAATTAAAGCGGCGGTAGCTGAGCTCGATTATGTCCCAAATCAGTGGATACGAAATTTGTACAGACAAAGCACCGGCATTATTGGCGTGATTGCTCCAGGACTAATTCACCCTTTCTTCTCCTCTCTATGGAACCACTTGGAGCTTGAGCTCCGGAAATTCGGCTATAACATGATGCTCTGCAGCACTGGAGGCGAAATTCAGCGGGAACGGGAGTATTTAGATACATTGGAACGTAATTTGTTTGACGGTGTTATTGTAGGGACGGCATCCCTGCCGGATGAAAGCTACACCAAGCTGAAGAAACCGATCGTTTTTCTTGACCGGATTATCCCCGGAATTCCTGTTGTAAGCTCCAATCACCAGCAGGGCGGGGAACTGGCTGCCCGTAAGCTTATTGAAAGCGGCTGCCGCAAAGTGCTGTATACCCGCGGGGACCGGACTTATCGTCTGCCTTCACACGAAGGGAACGATGCTTTCGATCATTACCTGAGGGAGCATGGGGTGCAAACGATAACCAAAGAGATATCATGGGAAGATACAACGGACTTTGCCCGATGTTTTAAAATCACAAAATCCTTATTGGCGAAAAATATGGATATTGACGGTATATTGGCCTCTGATTTGCAGGCTTCGGCTTTTCTAAAGGCTGCCAAGTCCCTTGGGATATCTGTTCCGGACAAGCTCAAAATTATCGCTTATGACGGAACTTTTGTCACCGATTTTAATTCGACAAGTCTTACGGCTATCGTGCAGGACGTGCATCAATTGGCAAAACAGACAGTTTCGGTGCTCTTGAAACTTATTAACGATAAACCTTTGAACGAGGAGAGAATCCAGATCGGGGTAACCCTGCAGCAGGGCGAAACAACCCCATAAATAGCCACTTAAGTAGCCGCCTTTTTTTCGAGGCCATCAAAAAAAGATTGATCTTTGCTTAAAAAAGGTATAATCTGATTGCATAGTGGAACTGTTCCATATTTATGATACAGCAGGTGCAGTCAGTTTTTTTTAATCGTCTGTGGAACAGTTCCACTTATTGATTCGTATTCGGGGAGCGCTTCCAAGGCAGCCGATTATTTGGCACCGAAAACGAAGTTTATTTTTCTCTATTGTGGAACAGTTCCACAATAGTGCGGGAGGTAGGGAATACGCTAACATGACAGAACCATGGTGGAAGAAGTCGGTGATTTATCAAATTTATCCCCAGAGCTTTAAAGATCATAACGGGGATGGCATAGGGGATCTGCCCGGAATTTTAGAGAAGCTGGATTACCTGGAAGCGATGGGGATAGACGTAATTTGGATCGGCCCAATCTTTCAGTCGCCCCTGATTGATAACGGTTACGATATATCCGATTATTACCGCGTTAATCCGATCTACGGCACAGATGAGGACCTGGATCAGCTGATTGAGGAAGCGGGCAGGCGGGGAATCAAAATCATCCTTGATTTGGTCATCAACCACTGCTCCGACCAGCATGCCTGGTTTCAGATGGCGCTGCAGGAGCCTGACAGTGAGGAAGCCGGATATTTTTACTTTATGAAAACGGATTCGGGCGAAGCCCCGAACAACTGGCGTTCCAACTTTGGCGGACCAGCCTGGACCCAAACCGCAGACGGCCGCTGGTATTTGCATACGTTCTCCAAAGAGCAGCCCGACTTGAACTGGGAGAACCCGAAGCTGCGCCGCAAGCTCTACGATATGATTAATTGGTGGCTGGATAAAGGCATTGGCGGGTTCCGGGTAGATGCGATTACGTTTATCAAAAAGGATACCACCTTCGCTTCCCGTGAAACGGAAGAAGGCCGGCTGTATCCAATCGAGAACTATCAGAATTATCCGGGGATCGGAACCTTTCTGACCGAACTGAAGCAGGCAACATTCCAGAAATTTAACTGCCTGACTGTTGGAGAAGCCCCGGGTGTTCCTCCGGAGAAATTCGGGGATTATGCAGGGGAAGATGGATATTTTTCCATGATCTTTGATTTCAGCTGGGAGCATATGCGCGGCGTGGAAATCAAAGGGGCTCCTGAAGCCGTGTCCGCCTGGCGGGACAAAATATTCAAAAGCCAAATGCAGATCCAGCAGGCAGGCTGGAGCGCGAACTTTCTGGAGAGCCACGATCACCCCCGGTCTCCTAATAAATTTTTAGATAAACAGAATCGCAGCCGAGAAAGCATCACAACCTTAGCCACCCTTTATTTCTTCCTGCGGGGCACGCCGCTGATTTATCAGGGCCAGGAGTTAGGGATGACCAATACAGTCCGAAACAGCATCAGGGAGTTTAAAGACGTGTCCGCCCATAACTTCTGGAAGGAAGGGCTGGCGCTGGGGAAGTCCGATGCGGAGATGCTGAAGGAATTGAATGACATTGGGCGGGATAACGGCCGCAGCCCCTTTCAGTGGAACCGTATGGAGCACGCCGGATTTACGTCAGGCACACCCTGGATGCCCGTTCATTCGGATTATCAAACGGTAAATGCGGAAGAGGCTCAGGCCGACGACAACTCGATTTTGGCTTATTACAAGAAAATGATCAAGCTCCGCAAAAATTCAGATTGGTCAGACGTTTTGTGTTTCGGCAGCTTTAACCCCATTCTGGAGCAATATCCATCGCTGATTGCATACCGGCGCAGCTACAAGGGAAGAACGCTTACTATAGTGTGCAATATGAGCAGTGAATCAGTGAAACTCCCTGTACAAGTCGAAACATGTTTATTAACCAATCAGTCAGATCTACACCTGGAAGGCGAAAATCTGATTTTGAATCCATATCAATCCATGGTGCTGGAAGAAAGCAGCTTGTAGACGGAAAGGAAGGGTAGGGCATGAACAACATGTGGAAAAAGGCGGGCCTGGCGCTGACCAGCCTGCTGCTCGGGGCGGCGGTGCTTTCCGGCTGCGGCAGCGGCGAAGCTAAGGCGCCCAAGGATTATGATTTCTATATCTTTAACGCCAAAACCGAAAACGCCGATGCGCTGGCCGAGGTGGTTAAGAAATATGAACAGGAGAACGGGCTGAAGATCAAGGTGTTCTCCCTAGGAACTACCGACAGTGCAGAAACGCTTCGCTCCGAGATGAACTCCAGCCATAAGCCGGCGATCTTCTCCACCAATATCGGCGGCGTGGCCGAATGGTCTGAAAGCAAAGCGATTATGGATCTAAACCAGGCAACGAACCCTGAGCTGAAGGCGCTGGCGGACAAAATTCCGGACAGCATGCGGTTGAGCATGGACGGTTCGCAAAATTATGGAATCCCTTACAACATTGAAGGGTACGGGCTCATTATAGACACCCGTATGGTGGACGGGCTGTTTGGCTCGGAACATACGGCGGCCTTCCTGGATGACTTCAAAGCGGCGACTTATGACGAGTTCGAATCCTTTGTGACCGCTGTTGACGATTACATTCAATCGGATAAACCCGGCAGTGTGACCCTAAACGGCCATACTTATAAGTTTGCTGGGGAGAAGACAGCGTTAACTAAGGAGCTGACCGGAGTTTTTGCCGAAGCCGGCGCTGAAAAATGGACCTATGGAGACCACATGGGCAATATGGCGCTGAACGCGATTTTTGACAGTCCGGTTGCCGCCAAGAACGCAACGGAGGAGCAGGTCGACGAGCTTCAGTCTCCGGTAGAGAAAGTCGTTCAAACCCTGGATTTATATTCCCAGCATGCAGCAGGGATGAACGGGCCGGCCAAACGGGGACCTGATTATATCAACTCGACCACGGCCAGCTATGACGTTTCCGTGCAGCTGTTCGCCAGCGGCAAAGCGCTGCTGCTCAAGCAGGGCAACTGGGTATATCCCAACATCGCCAAGCTGAATACGGACATCCTGCCTTATTTGACCTTTTTGCCGATTAAGCTGCCTTTGGAGCAGAGTGATATTAAAGTTCCGGGTTTGACGGTTGAGAAGTTTAACCGCTCCGTGCCTGAATTTGTGCCTTCTTATTATGCCATCAATACCAAGGTGACGAAGAGGGAGCAGGATTTGGCCCAGCAGTTTCTGGTCTGGCTGAATACGTCCGAGGAAGGACGCAAGGCCATCGTCAACGACTTTGAATTTATCCCTTATAACGCCGATGCCGGCGTCAAATTTGACAATACGCTCAATAATTCGCTGATTGCCTATAAGGTAGCCGGGGATACGCTGTCGAATCCGTTTAACGGTTCCCCGGCCGGCGGCAGCTATTGGGGGCAGGAGGTCTTCGGCACGATCCTGCAGGAAAACTATTTAAATTCGCCTAAGGCCTGGACCCAAGAAGATTACAGGGATATTGCCAAACAATCGGTTCAGGGCTGGAAAGACGCCATGTATTAAGCTGTTTCTTTTAATGAACAGGAGGCATTGAGATGAGTAACTTTTATAGAAGATGGTTTTGGCCCCTGGCCCTGCCCGGTTTGATTTTATTTGTGGCCGTTGTGCTGGTGCCGTTCCTGATCGGTTTATTGTATTCGTTTACTTCTTGGAGGGGCACGTATTTCGTGGGCGGGAGCGTCTGGAACTCCTTTGTGGGTTGGGACAATTACGCGCGGATTTTTCACAGCGGCAAGTTTCTTCATTCTCTCGTTTATACGCTTGAGTTTACCGTTATCGCCGTCATTATTATTAACGTTATAGCCTTGGCGCTGGCCCAAATGCTGGACTTTGTAGGCAAAAGAGTGGGGCTGTTCCGCACCGTCTTTTTCCTGCCGAATCTGCTGGGGGGCCTTGCGCTCGGATTTATCTGGCAGTTTATTTTCCAGAATGTATTCTCAAAAATCCTGTTCGGACCGAGCGGACTTCATATTCCGTTTCTCATGAACATGACCCAGGACGCTACAAAAAATCTGTTCGCGCTTGTCATTATGGTAACTTGGCAGATGGCCGGCTACATGATGATCATTTACGTGGCAGGACTGAACAATATTCCTAAGGATTTGTATGAAGCCAGTGCCATTGACGGCGCGAGCGGGGTCAAAAGATTCCGCTTCATCACCCTGCCGATGCTGATGCCTTCCATCACCATCGTGCTGTTTCTGTCCCTGGCCAACTGCCTGAAGCTGCTGGATCAGAACGTTGCTTTGACAAACGGGGCCTTCAACACTTCCATGCTGTCGCTGCAGATTCTGCGAACCGTGCGATTCACGCAGCCGCCGGATTACGGGCAGGCACAGGCGCAAGCGGTTGTATTTTTTGTTCTGGTTGCGGTGATTGGTCTTATTCAAGTCTATATTACGAAGAAACGGGAGGTTGAAGCATGAATCACATCATGGCGTCCGGGCAAGCCGGAAGCAGGAATGTCCGGCCTAAAATCCCCGTTGGTAAAGTTATCGTCATTGTCCTGCTGATCCTTTTTGCTCTTTGCACCTTATTTCCGCTGTTGTTCCTCCTGATCAATTCGTTTAAAGATCAGGGCACAATTGTTGCATCACCGATGTCTCTGCCTTCAAGCTGGTCCTTTACGTATATTTCCAGCGCGCTGGAGCAGATTCATTTCGGCCGTGCGGTGTGGATTACAGCCGTAGTTACCGTTATTGCCGTCGCACTGATCGTCTTTTGTTCCTCCATGCTGTCGTGGGTGCTTGTACGCAGCCGGACTCGGAGCAGCAGTCTTATTCTGCTCCTGCTCACTGCAGCTATGCTTGTCCCGTTCCAGTCTCTCATGTATCCGCTCATTCACGAGTTTGAAGGAATGGGGCTTAAGGATTTGACCGGGCTTGTGCTGATGTACGGAGGGTTCGGCCTGGGGATGTCGGTGTTCCTCTACCATGGTTTCATCAAAGGGGTACCGATGGCCCTGGAAGAGGCGGCTTTGATCGACGGTGCTAACATCTTCCGTTTATTTTTCGGCATCGTATTTCCGCTGGTCAAACCGATTACGGTTACGGTCATTATTCTGAACTCGCTTTGGATCTGGAACGACTATCTGCTTCCGTTTCTAGTGCTGGGGAATGCCGAGGTCAAAACGCTGACGCTGGAGCTGTATTACGCCAAAATGCTGTCCGGCCAGTTCAGCAACCCTTGGGAGCTGATTTTCCCGGCGGTTCTGGTATCGATTATTCCGGTTGTCGTGTTATATTTGTTCCTGCAAAAATATTTTATTAAAGGCGTTACCGAAGGCGCCGTGAAGTAACTTTTACGAATGAAGTCCATTTTGTCTATTTAAAAAGGGGGCGTTCGCTCATGCTGCAGCAGGATCGGCTTCATCTGAAAGCGCCAGGGGCCTGGATCAATGATCCCAACGGCTTCATTTATTTTCGTGGTGAATATCATTTGTTTTATCAATTTTTCCCATATGGGCTGGAGTGGGGAACGATGCACTGGGGACATGCGGTCAGCCGTGATCTGGTCCACTGGGAGCATCAGAAGATAGCCCTGTTCCCGACCAAAAGTTATGATCAAAACGGCTGTTTCTCCGGCAGCGCTATTGAAGAGAATGGCAAGCTTTATCTCTTTTATACAGCCGTGAAATACAAGGCATTCGACGAAGAAAATGTACATGTCATCGTAAATGAACAATTTGAATCCAGTCAGGCCCTTCTGATTGCCGAGGACGGTTATCATTTTGATAACTTTGGAGCCAAACGGCAGATTATACCGCCTATAGCAGACCGAGCGCTCGGGGACCGGACGCATACCCGCGACCCCAAGGTTTGGAAACAGGGGGAACAATTCTATATGGTGCTTGGTTCAAAAACAGCTGATAACGAAGGCAAACTGCTCTTTTACCGCAGCGATGACCTGCTGGACTGGGAATATGTGAATGCCTGCATGAAACCGGGATTCGGCCATATGTGGGAATGTCCCGATTTGTTTCAGGTTCGCTTAGACGGCGGGCAGCAGGCAAATGTGCTGATCATGTCGCCCGAGGGCATCAAAGAAGATTCGCTGTATCCGAGCCATGCCGTGTGCAGCGTAGTTTCATTTGAGCATGAGAATTGCGAGCTTGTCCTGCCTGATTCATTCCAAATGGTGGATTGCGGAGAAGATCTTTATGCCCCGCAGACCCATGTGGATGCAGAGGGCAGACGGGTGATGATCGCCTGGATGCGGATGCCTATGGCCGTTCGCTATGAGGATGGCAGAGAGCCGTGGATCGGTATGATGGCCTTGCCAAGAGTGATTGAGGTACAGGAGGGGCATATTTATTTTCGAGTGCATCCTCAGGTGAAGCGCAGCTTCACGGAAGAAATAAGCTCAGCGGAGCAGCTTGACTTCCAGGAGCCATTTTGGATTCAGGCGGATCTAAATGCCGGAGAGTTCTTGGATATCGGCGGTTATCAAATCCGGATTGAAGACGACAGGCTAAAGGCGGACCGCTCGGGGGTTTTTGCAGGGCTTAAAGGCCATGGCCTGAAATTCCAGACACCGAAGCTGCAGGGGAACTATCGCCTGGATATTTTTGTGGAACCCAATCTGATTGAAGTTTTCGTCAACGACGGTCAATACGTGCTGAGCAACGTGGTTTATGGTTTGAAGCCGTATGTGAAAGGGCGAGCCGATTGCAAAATTAGAGTTATGAAGAAGCAATTTTAATATTTTCTTAAACAATTTGCCCTCTTTTCTTAAGAACTTTCAGGTATGCTGGGGTTCATTAGGAAAAGGGGGATTTTTTGCGTGAAAAAAAGAGCATTTCTGATTCTTATTCTGCTGTTGGCAGGGATTAAAGGAGTGCTGCTGCTGAAACAGCATGCGGAGAGTCTCATCCATTCGGGGGTATCTGGGGCGCCATCCGCTGCTCAGGAGACAAGGGCAGAACAGGCTGAACCCCGTACGAGCGCGGGGGCCGGTCTGTCAGCAGATCAGCCGTCAGCAGATCAACTAGAAGGAGATCAACCCGCAGGAAACCAGTCTGCTGCCGGGGAATCCGGCCAAGTAGCAGACGAGCAGACGCTGGCCTTAAGCGCAGATCAGCTTTATAAAGGGGATTTAATTCTGGTGAACCAGGAGCACAAGCTGCATAAAGACGGCGTGATGCCGGATATCGTCAAGCTTTCCGAACATCCGGAGCTGAGGGATGGATATGGCCTGCTGGATGATAGCATTAAGCTGTCCGCCAGCATTACGGAGCATTTTTCGATGATGGTAGAAGCTGCCCGCAAGGACGGGGTGAATCATTTTCTGATCAGCAGCGGGTACCGGGATTTTGATAAACAAGATGAGCTTTACAATCAGATGGGCAGCGATTCCGCTTTGCCGGCCGGGTACAGCGAGCATAATTCTGGCAAGGCTCTGGACATCGGCTCCACAGAGCAGCAGATGAGCCAGGCGCCTGAAGGGAAATGGCTGAAGAAAAACGCGTGGAAATACGGGTTTATTTTACGTTATCCCGAGGATAAAACGGCTATTACGGGCATCAAATATGAGCCGTGGCATTTCAGATATGTCGGCCTGCCGCACAGCGCGGTTATGCAGGAGAAGAATTTAACCCTGGAGGAGTATCTCGATTACATAAGGGAGCAGCAGCAAATCAAGGTGAATGTAGAGGGAACCGATTATGAAATCTTGTATATTCCGGCTACCCAGAAGAAGGTTCAGATTCCGAACAATCGCGGCTACACCGTTTCAGGCGACAATAACAACGGTTATATCGTAACTCTGATTCTGTAATGAGGGACAAAACAGGTAAATTCCAAAGGAAGCATGAAGATACTAGAAGCGAATCTGAAACCTTTTTCCAGCCGCCGCCGTCTGAACAGGTGAAAGCATTAGCCACAGCCCGTGGCTGAACAGATGAAATCATTAATCAAAGCCCGCGGCGGGCTTGGAAGGAGCTCTGAACATGAACAATAAAAACAAAGTTATTTTGATCACCGCCATGCTGGGCGTGCTGGGAGCGGGGACGGCTGCAGGTGCCTCCGGTTTTACGGCGAAGGTCACCGGTTTGCTGCGCGGCGATATGAAAGTTACGGTGGACGGACAGGCCACCTCGATGAAGCCAGTTGTGATCAACGGGCAGGTATACCTGCCGGCCCGCGCCGAAGCGGAAGCACTCGGGTATACGCTGAATTACAACGGTTCCAAGCGGTCGATCTCGATCGATAAGAAGAATGAAGAAATCCCGGCTGCCGATCAAGAAACGCATCTGCGCAATACCGGTGTTATTGTCAGTGTCAGCAAAACGGATGACAACCGTTATAAAGTAGAGCTGCTGGGCAAAGGCGACGACCGCTGGATCATGCTTAACGTGGACGGCGACACGGTTATCCAAAACAGCGCTGGCAGCAAGACGGCCGCGAAAGACCTTAAAGCCGGCATGAAGGTGACAGCCGAATACGGGCCGATCGTAGCCAAGTCTTATCCGGGACAGTCCCATGCCGCCTCTCTTACGTTAGGTTCCCAAACGCTCATCCGGGAGGACGTTATTCAAGACGTGCAGCATACAAGCGACGGCTGGGTTGTTAAATTCGGGGAAGCCAAAGGCGGCACGCTGATCGCGACCCTGACGGTAACCTCCGGCAAAGAAACAAGCGTATTGACGGCCGAAGGACAGCCTGTAAGCTGGGAAGACGTTAAAGCCGGAGAAAAAGTGCGCGTATACTATGGTCCGAATTATACGGACAGCAAAATGCCGGAAGGCCCACTGTTTTATATGGTGATGCTGGACGGAAACTCTTCGAACGGCAGCGGGACATTAACAGAGGATCAGGTTAAAGCCTTTCAGGACTTGGCCTGGAAACAGATCGCCAGCAACTCCACGGTCATAACCGCGAAGAAGGACGCCAAAGTAGAACAGATCGCGGCCAAAGATGTCAGTCTTATGACAACAACGGAGACCCAGAAGAAAGACTTGGAGAACCTCCAGGCAACGGAAGGCCAGGTAGTAACCGTATCCTTTAATACGAAACAGGATACGCTCTTGGGGCCGCTGGTGCTTGCTTTTAATCCGGAGACGCAGGCGTTTCTTGGCTATTTTCCGAGAAAGTAATTGATCAGGGTTATTTAGGGAACTTTTAAAGCAGGCTGACATTTTGGCCACCGATGCACTTACAAATGCCCAACTGCAAAAGCCTCCTTCAGCAGCCTGCGCTGCGAAGGAGGCTCTTTTTTTAACCTCAGGCCGGCAAAAGCGCTGTGCATAAGAAACCCAATAAATGAATCATAAATCCAACGAATGGATTATGGGGCTGTCTTGCAGGGGCTTGTTATAATTAAGTTTGCACTTTCCATTTAACGGAGCTAGCGATGGAGGCTAAGGATAACAGTCAAAGGTGAGTGGGGGAATGAACAAGAACATGATGATCGCAAAGCTGTCGGGCCGGCGCTGGTGGCCCAAAGGAGCGTGGAACGCTTTTTTTTGGTCGTACATGGCGCTGCTGGTACTGCTGATTATTATCGGCAGTCTGCTGTATTGGCGGGCGAAAGCGGTTGTGGAGCAGTCGGTGGACCATACGAACGTGGCATTGCTCGGACAGCTTCGCGTGCTGGCTGACGGTCAGCTTGAGAAGGTCAGGCAGCTGGAGCAGCAGGTGATGACCCTGCCGGAGCTGCAGCTGCTGCTGGGGGAGAACGGACCGATAAGCGCTCAACAGAACCTGAATATGATAACGCTTACAAATGAATTTAAACGTTATTTGTCCATGAGTCCGCTTGTTTACGATTATTATGTTTATTTTCCGCAGACACAAACGATGCTGGGACCGGGAGTCAGGACATCGGCCGATATTCTGTTTGGCGACGTGTACCGGTTTGAGAACAGAAGCGCCTCTGACTGGATGGCTTTTTTCTCGCAGCAGAACATGAGCTGGCAGTTCCTGCCTGAAACGTCGGTCACCAACAATTTCGGTGAACAGCGCTGGATCGTCCCCTACACCCGTTATATGCCGGCCGCAGGCGGCTACGGGCAAAAAGCTGCCCTGCTGATCCTGATTAACGGCAGCGAGCTGCGCAGCCTTTTTCAAGATTTGGTTACGGACGGTCCGGGCAATATTTATATTTTGGATTCGAGCAACCGGATCATCAGCTCCACAGACGAACGGCAGAATCCGCTGCCGGTACGGTATGCGGAAATGGCCGAAGACCACGGCAAGCTGGAAATGAAATGGAAGGGTGAAGAAACCGTATTTTCCTACGCCACCTCCCGCGTGTACGGCTGGAAATATGTCGTGGAAGTTCCGCGTGACATCTTTCTGCAGGAGGTCCGCCAGGTCAAAAACCTTGCAATCGTGCTGCTGCTAGTAGCCGCATTGGCCGGAGCGGGAGTTTCGTTGTATCTGGCCTACCGCAATTATTTGCCACTTCGCAATTTAGTGCGGACCGTCACGGAAAAGAAACAGCCGGTGGGCAGAGAACGGGAGCTGAATGAATACGAGCTGATTCAATCTATCGTTGAAACGTCGAGGCTGACGGAGTCGGAGCTGCAAACCCGGCTGCTGCGGCAGGCCCCGATCATCCGTGTGCATTTTCTGTCCCGCCTGATCCGCGGCTACGCAGAGCCGCACGAGCTCCGGCAGGAGTCGCTGCAGTTTATGGGACTGCGTTTCCTTTCTTCCAATTATGCGGTGATCCTGATGGAGGTGGAGGATATGAGCGGTTTTGCCAAAGATGAGCAGGAATGGACATTCGTCAGCTTTATCATCTCCAACATCGCCGAAGATTTGGCCAACGAACGGCATGTCGGGTATGCAACGGAGCTGGACCAGGGACGGATTGCGCTGCTGCTGAATTTTAGCGGGGAGCAGGCGGCAGAGCTGGAACAGGAGCGAGACCGCATTGCGGATCAGCTGCAGCAGGTGCTGCAGCAGCGCTTCCGGCTGCAGGTGTCCGCCGGCAAAAGTTTTATAGCGGACAGCATGCAGCGGATCGGCGAAGCGTTCCGGGATGCGCTGAAACGGCGCGGAGCAGAGAGGGAGCCTGATGCAGGGCCGTGCAGAGAAGCGGCAGCGGTTCCCGTTTATCATTATCCGCTGGAGATCGAACAGCAGCTGACCAACTTCGTGAAATCGGGGGATACGGAGAAAACGAAGCAATTATTGGAAGCGCTTTATAAAGACCATAAAGAGAGCAGCCCGGGTTCCGAAGCCTCAGCTTCATATTTTCTGCTGCAGGCGGCTTCGACCTTGTTCCGGATCGTGCAGTATACGCCGAGGGTAGACCCGCAGCTGGGTGCCAAACTTTTTTCGCAGGTTAGGGAACAACCCGGGGATGCCGAACAGGCTTTCATAGAGCTCAAGGCAAATTTTATCGGCGTGTGCAGGCTGTGGAGGGAGGGACGGACCGATCAAACCTACAGAACGCTGGAGGCGGTCAAGCGGATCGTCCGCGAACGTTACGGTCAAAACGGCCTCAGCGTCGGCCTGATTGCGGATGAGCTGGGACTAACACAGTCTTACTTGTCTTCTTTCTTCAAAAAAGCTGCCGGCCAAACTTTAATGGAGTTCATCGCCTCCGTCCGGCTGGAAGAAGCCAAACGATTGCTGGCCTGTTCCGGCTGCACTATCGGGCAAATTGCTAAAGAAGTTGGCTATACCAATGACATCGGATTTATCCGCTTTTTTAAGAAATATGAGGGCATTACGCCGGGGCAATTCCGGGAGAACCTGCATACGGAACATCGATCGTAGAAACGGTTAGCCGCCGGGCACAAACAGGCTGCCGATCAAATAAACGGATTGTAGGCAAAAGGGCTCCCGTACGGCTACATTTGAGCCGTAAGCCTAAATCCCAGAGGAGGTCTACAAATATGGATGACAAGCAGCAAATGGAAACGGCCCGGCAGAATCGCGAGACAGCAGCGATGCCGCGGCGAACAAGCAACCGGAAGCGGAATCGGAAGTTCAGCCGGATCGCGGCTCTGTCTTTGCTGACAGTGATGATGCTGGCCATAAGCGCATGCTCCGGCAGCGGCGGGCAGGCCAACCAGACCAATCAGGCCGACAACTCCGCACCTGCGGGCGAACAAAACCTGCCGGACGGCAAAATCGTATCCGCTCCGCTTACGCTCAGCTATTATGCAAATTTCACGGGAACAACGCCAAATGTCAAAAGCTTTAACGATGTGGTGGCTTATCAGGTCAAAGAGCAAAAAACGGGCATCCACATCGATTTTATTTCCCCGGCCGTCGGAACCACCCAAGGGAAAGACCAGTTTAATCTGATGATGAGCTCGGGCGATTACCCCGACATCATCGAATGGGGATGGCCCGATTACCCCGGCGGGGGACTCGCAGCGATGGACAATGGTGTCATTCTGCCCCTGAACGATTACATCGACAAATATGCACCGAACTTCAGCAAGGTGCTGAAGGATAATCCGGAGGTGCGTAAGCAGGTAACGACAGACGACGGCCGGATTTACGCTTTCCCGCTGCTGCGGATCGATCCCTATCTCTTGACATACGAAGGACCGGCGCTGCGCAAAGACTGGCTCGACAAGCTGGGGCTTCAGGTACCAACAACGATCGATGAGTGGCACACCGTTTTGAAAGCGTTTAAAGAACAGGACCCGAACGGCAACAGCAAGGCAGATGAAATCCCGCTGCTGATCAACAAGAATCTGCTGCTTAATTTCAGCAACGTATTTCTGAACGCCTGGGGCATCAACGGCCAGTTTAGCCTGAAGAACGGTGAAATCATTTATGGCCCGATGCAGCCGGAATACAAAGAGTTCCTGCAAACGATGCAGGACTGGTACAAGGAAGGATTGATCGACCCCGATTATGCGGCGACCGACGACAAGCAAAAGGACGCCAAAGTGACCGGCGAGCTGCTGGGTGCGGCTGAGATGGCGCACAGCGGAGGCATCGGCAAATACATGACGGCTATGAAGAGCAAGGATCCCAAGTTCGAGCTGGTCGGCGCGCCATACCCGACGCTGAACAAGGGCGATAAGCCGCAGCTTGGACAAACGGGCGCTATGTTTGGCGGCGTCGGCGCGGCCATTACCAAAAGTAACAAGCATATCATCGAAAGCGTCAAATGGCTGGATTACAACTATGGAGAAGAAGGGCACATGCTGTTCAATTTCGGGGTAGAAGGCCAAAGTTATAACATGGTGAACGGCTACCCAACCTATACCGACGAAATCATGAAAAATCCGGATGGCCTTTCCTTCGGAGAAGCCATAGGCAAATATGCCCTCCCGTTCGGGATGCCGTTTGTCCAGGACAAACGCTACCAGGAGCAAAATGCCGCACTTCCGCAGCAGAAAGCAGCTCTTGCCACCTGGATGGACGTAGATAACAGCGGCTGGCTGCCGCCGCTTTCCTTCACGACCTCTGAATCGGCTAGAGCGGCCGCCCTTATGGCTGATATAACCACATACCGGGACGAAATGTTCGACAAGTTCGTCATGGGCGCCGAATCGCTGGATCATTTCGATCAGTATGCCGAAACACTCAACAAGATGGGCATAAACGAGCTGCTCGAGATTGAAAAAGCTGCCTACGAACGTTATGTGAAACGGTAAGGGGAGCCGCAAAGGAGGAAGTAACGCCATGAAGCTGCTAAAGGACCTGGCACGCCATAAATATATCTATTTGATGCTCATTCCCGTTATCGTCTACTATGTGATTTTCCTTTACCTGCCCATGTACGGGCTGCAGATTGCCTTCAAGGATTTTTCACCGGTTAAAGGCATATGAGGCAGTGACTGGGTCGGATTTAAGCATTTCATTTCATTTTATGACAGTTATTATTTCTGGCGGCTGATCCGCAATACAGTACTGCTGAGCCTGTACACCTTTGTGTTCGGGTTTCCGGCTCCGATCCTGCTGGCACTGCTGCTCAATGAGCTGAGGAGCCGTATTTTCAAAAATGTCGTCCAATCCATCACCTACCTGCCCCATTTTATTTCAGTTGTCATCGTTTCCGGCATGCTGGTGGATTTCCTGGCCAGTGACGGACTGATCAATCAGGCGCTGCAATTGCTAGGCATAACGCCGCGAACGTTCCTGATCCTGCCGGAATGGTTCAGAACGATCTACGTGTCGTCGGATATCTGGCAGGGGGTTGGCTGGGGGTCGATCATTTATTTGGCGGCGATTGCCGGCATTGATCCAAGTTTGTACGAGGCCGCGAAGACGGACGGAGCAGGCCGCTTCCGTCAGATGATCAACATCACGATCCCCTGCATCATGCCGACTATCGTCATTATGCTGATTCTGCGTTTCGGCAGCCTGATGTCCGGTGGGGATATGCAAAAGATTTTGCTGCTGTATAATTCCACTACCTACGACACGGCGGACGTTATCTCTACCTTCGTATACAGACGGGGGCTGCTGCAGATGGATTACGGGTTCTCAGCAGCGATCGGACTGTTTAACAATGTCATCAATTTTCTGCTGCTTGTTACGGTCAACCGGGTCAGCCGCAGGGTCAACAGCAGCAGCTTATGGTGATCGAATGTTCAGGGAGGTGGCATCGTGAAACAGCTGGCCAGTCGCGGGGAAAAGATATTTGACGCTTTCAATGTGATTATGATGCTTTTTCTTGTACTGATTACGTTATATCCGTTTTTGTACGTATTTTTTGCTTCGATGAGCAATCCGTCGGAGCTGATTCAGCGGCGCGGCCTGCTGCTGTTTCCGGCAGGCTTCAGCCTGGAGGCCTACACGCAGGTGTTTCATAATCCGATGATCGGCACAGGTTATATCAACACGCTGGTCTACGTGATTATAGGCACTGCACTGAATTTGCTGCTGACTTCTTTTGCTGCGTATGCTTTATCGCGCAGAGGTGTGCGATTCACGGGACCGATCATGTTTGCGATTACGTTTACGATGTTTTTTTCAGGAGGATTGATTCCGGGTTATTTGAATATGAGAAACTTAGGGCTGCTCGATACCCGGCTGGCGATGATTTTGCCTTCGGCCATCAGCACCTGGAACCTGCTGGTCATGCGCACCTCGTTCCGTGAGATCCCGGTGGCGCTGGAGGAATCGGCGCGCATCGACGGAGCTAACGATTTTACGATCCTGTTCCGTGTCATTCTTCCGGTGTCGCTGCCGATTATGGCCGTCATGACACTGTTTTACGGTGTAGCACACTGGAACTCCTACATGGATGCACTGATTTATTTGCGGAACCGCGATTTGTATCCGCTGCAGCTGGTGCTGCAGGAAATTCTGATTACCAACTCGACCGATTCTATGATTTCCGGCTATAACGACGTAGATAAAAGCCTGATTCAGGAGACGATCAAATACGCTACAATCATTGTCGCCACCGTGCCTATTCTGATTTTATACCCGTTTCTGCAGCGTTATTTCGTTAAAGGTGTACTGCTTGGATCTATTAAAGAATAAAGGATAGGGAGAATAGAAGGTGTTGGAAAATACGTTAGAAAGCGGGAAGCAGGATGGGAACTGGAGATATTCCTGGAGCTTTGTTTGGACAACCGGCGGGAAACCGTATGAAAGGTTAGCCAGGCTTCAAGTCAGGCAATAACAAAGATCTTATCTTAAACCAATACCCGCAGGCCGGGACGCCGAAAGTAAGAGCGGCTCCCGGTCTGCGGGTATTTTTGCATAGTAGAAAAACGTTTTTTCTCCCAGTTTACAAACTAAATATTTTTTTACATATACAAACAATTCTCGTGAATTTATCTTAACAAACGAGATTTATAGTGAGTAGGACAATGCTTCGCCCAACAACATCACTATTGAAAAGTTTAAGGAGGCCTCGTGATGAGCGAGCTGGACAATCAGCTGAATTTACCGATCCAAGGGAAACCAGCGGCTGAGGTTGCCTATAGTCGAACGGCGTCGCTGAAGAAGTTGAGATTTAAAGAAAACGCCCTGGCCTATACGTTTCTAGCGCCATCCCTGATTTTATTTATCGTTTTTCTGTTCTATCCGCTGGTTAAGTCGGTCTATCTCAGTTTACACAGTACAGACCCTACCGGTCGTATCGCCGCTTTTGTAGGATTCGATAATTTTGCGGATTTATTCTCATCCGGATTATTTATCAGTGGAATAAAAATTACGGCGCTGTTTGCCTTGTTGACGGTTCCTACCGGCATTCTGCTGGCCTTGATATTGTCGGCGTTGACACATAATCTGCTGCGCGGCAAAAGATTCTTTCAATTTGCCTTCTCGCTTCCGATGGTCATTTCGGTTGGCTCCGCCAGCGTGATTTGGAAGTTTCTGTTCCATCCAACGCTCGGCATGCTGAATTACCTGCTCGAGAAGGTGGGCATGACTCCAGTTCAGTGGCTGATCGATCCGCATTGGGCGCTGTTGTCCATTTCCATTATGACCATATGGATGAATTTGGGCTTCAACTACATCATTTTATCCAGCGGTATGCAGGGGCTGCCTGATGAAATCTACGAAAGCGCCAAGATCGACGGAGCAGGACCGCTGCGAGTCTTTTTCCAGATTACGATGCCGCTGCTGTCGCCGACCTTGTTTTTTGTCCTGGTGGTATCGACGATCAGCGCGTTCCAGTCCTTTGGTCAAATCAATATTTTGACACAAGGCGGACCGGTAAATGCGACCAACGTCTTCGTATATTCGATTTATCAGGAATCCTTTATCAATTTCCGCTTCGGAACGGGCAGTGCGCAAGCGATCATGCTGTTCCTGGTCATCATGCTGCTGACATTAATCCAGTTTAAATGGGTGGAAAGGAAAGTGCACTATCAATGAAAAAGTTTACAGCCGCACAAGCCCTGTCCTATCTGCTGCTCCTTGTGGCAGCCGTCATGGTGCTGTATCCGGTGGTTTACAGCCTGTTTATGTCTGTCATGTCACAGGCTGAAGCCAGTGCCTATCCGCCCAGCCTGTTTCCGCATACGTTTCATTTAGCGAACATGCAGGAAGTATTCCATATCGTACCTATCGCCGTGTTTATCGGGAATACCTTTCTGGTGTCCGCCATTGTGATGGTGGGCCAGCTCCTAACCTCCAGTTTGGCGGCTTACGCTTTTGCCAAGATGGAATTTAAGGGCAAGGGATTAATGTTCAGCCTGTTTGTTGCGACGATGATGGTCCCTTGGGAAGTCACGATGATTCCGAACTATTTGACGGTTCGTGGTCTGGATTGGCTGGATACTTATCAAGGCTTGACCCTTCCGTTTCTGGCGACGGCGTTCGGCACCTTTATGCTGCGGCAGTTCTTTCTGCAAATTCCGAAAGAGCTGTTTGAAGCGGCTAAAATGGACGGCTGCGGACATTTCCGCTATTTCCTGCTCCATATGCTGCCTTTGTCCCGGCCGGCGCTTGGCACACTTGCCGTTTATTCTTTCCTGAATATGTACAACTCTTATCTGTGGCCGCTGCTCATCACGAACAGCAAACCGATGAGAACCATTCAGATCGGCATTTCGATGCTCGAATTTCAGGAGACAACCTCCTGGAATCTGGTGTTCGCCGGCATTACGCTGGCGATTCTGCCGTCCCTGATTCTGTTGATTTTTGGCTTAAAGCAGCTGGTTCGCGGAATGGCGGCAGGAGCTCTCAAAGGTTGAGTTCAATCTAGGTATCAGGTATCAAGCGGTCTCCGCCGCTTCATATAAACAAATAAATATACAAAAACTGAGGGAGAGATCTGTTCATGAAGGGGTTTCGATTTAAGAAAAGTTTGCTGCTGCTGACTACGGCTTTGACAGTAGCTTTGGCAGGATGCGGTTCCAATTCCGGAAACGGCAATGCAGGCGCAAGTTCGAACAACGGTGGCGGCAATGCAGGCGCGGCCAGCAACAATTCCGGTACGGCAGCTGCTGCAACTGCAGCCCCAGCCCCTGTTAAGATCACATGGTGGCATTCCATGTCGGGAACTAACGAGAAGGCGATTAACGAGATCGTATCTGATTTTAACGCAAGCCAACAGGACGTCCAGGTAGAAGCTGTTTTCCAGGGTGCCTATGACGAAAGCTTGAACAAACTCAAAGCTTCGATCGGATCGAATAGTGGTCCTGACCTGATGCAAGTTTACGAAATCGGCAGTAAATTCATGATTGATTCCAAATTGATTACGCCGGTTCAACAATTTATTGATGCAGATAATTATGATCTGTCCCAATTGGAGCCAAACATTACCCGTTACTATACTATTGACGGCAAACTGAATGCGATGCCGTTTAATACTTCCAACCCGATTCTTTATTACAACAAAGATGCGTTTAAAGCCGCAGGCCTTGATCCAGAGAACCCGCCGAAGACGTATGAAGATTTCGAGAAAGCCGCCAAGGCTTTGGCTAAAAACGGCAAACCAGCTGCATCGATCGCGATTTACGGCTGGTTTATGGAGCAGTTCTTCGCCAATCAAAACGCGGATTACGTTAACAATGGCAATGGACGCCAAGCTGCCGCAACGGAATCGCTGCTCAATTCCGATGCTGGTGTGAAGACGATGGAATGGTGGAAACGGATGCTCGACGAGAAAGCCGTCTCCAACCTGGGACGTAAAACAGACGATACCGACGCTGCATTTGCTGCGGGACAAATCGCTATGACGCTGGATTCGACAGCTTCGCTGCGCAATATCGTTCAATCGGTAGGCGGTAAATTTGAAGTAGGTACAGGTTTCCTGCCTAGACCAGCGGATGCCAAAGAAGGCGGCGTTGTAGTAGGTGGTGCCAGCTTGTATATCATGAACAACAAACCTGAAGAAGAACAAAAAGCAACATGGGAGTTCATCAAATATTTGGCAACGCCTGAAGTACAAGCCAAATGGAGCGTAAATACCGGCTACTTTCCGATCACTAAAGCAGCTTACGACCAACAGGTATTGAAAGACAACATGGCCAAATATCCACAGTTCCAAACGGCTGTTGACCAGCTTCACGCTTCTACGGAATCTACAGCTACTTCCGGTGCGGTGATGGGCGTATTCCCTGAAGCCCGTCAAATCGTGGAAGGTTCAATTGAAGCGGTGCTGAACGGTCAGAAGGAACCAAAAGCAGCATTGGATGAAGCTGCTAAACAAATTACTGACAAGCTTGCCCAATACAATAAAACTGTTCAGTAAGCTGAGCAGAAATTAGAAGCTGCAAAATGAGAAGTTAGGCAAGATAAGAAGATAAGCAAAAAAATGACGAATCCCTCGGCCAGACTGCAGGAAGGCAATGTTCCTTCTTTGCAGACAGGCCGGGGGGTTTTTCTTATGGGGAAGCCTCACTTCAAGGAAGCCATGGAAGATCGACGGGTCAAGGAGGGGGAGGGGCTTTATACCGGGGCTTGCACATAGGGACTCTGCCGGATCATCTGGATGAAGTGATCAGCCGCGGCAGTTAAGGGTTCATTTCTCCGGGTACAAACGCCGATGATATTCCGGAGCCGGATCCCCTCCACGTCCACCCTGCATAACGCGCCGCGTTCAACATAATCGCGGACCACCAGCGAAGAAACAAAGCTGGCTCCGTAACCGGCCACGACGGAGGTAATGGCTTCATGCAGGCCGTTAAACTGCAGGGCCACGCGGGGAGAAGGCAGGTTATAGGTGCGGCACAGGGAAAATAAACGCTCCCGGGTGGAGCTTCCTTCTTCGCGCATGACGAAAGGCTGTTTGACCATCTCCTCCAAGCTGACCTGCCGGCCTGCATAAGGATGTTGGGGAGAGACGACAAACCACAGCTCGTCCTCGAACAGCTGCTCCATTTGGATGCTTTCCTCCCACTCTTCCGCTGCGCCTCCAAACACAGCCATGTCTGCTTCCATATTTAGCAGCAGCTTCATAGCACCGGCCGAGTTGGTGGTGGTGATGGACATTTCGACCTGCTCGTATTTTTGTTTAAATCCAGCGATCCAGGCGGGGAGTAGGAAATTTGCGGGCAGATAGGTAGCCGTGAGCCTTATGGCTCCTTTGGCGCCGGACTGGTAATCCGAAACCAGCTGTTCGATCTGCTGTTCAACGGCGAACAGGCGCGTCGCGTGGGCGGCTAATTTCTCACCGGCTTCCGTCAGGGCAATCCCTCTCCCCTGGGGTTTCAGCAGGCTTAAACCAAGCTCCTTCTCGAATTTCTTCACCTGCGCGGTAATGGCCGGCTGGCTGATATTCAACTGCTCGGAAGCCCGGGTTACGCTGCCAGACGAAGCAATGATATGGAACAGACGCAAAGCATGCAGATTCAACGGGAATAACTCCTTTCATAACTTATATATATGATTATGAATAAAAGATATATTATATTTATTGTTTTTGTTCCCATACACTATACGTGTAAAGAACAACGAAAACAAGGAGCGGATGAAAATGGGATGGCAAAAATTATGGACACAAGTGGACCGCTACATGGCCGATCGTTTGGTCGCCGAGGATGAAGTGCTGAAGCGGATTCTGCAAAACAACAGAGAAGCCGCACTCCCCGAAATCGACGTTGCGCCTAATCAGGGGCAGCTGCTGCAGCTGCTTGTAAGGATGCAGGGGGCAAAACGGATTCTGGAGATCGGCACGTTGGGAGGCTACAGCACGGTTTGGATGGCTAGGGCTCTTCCGGGAGACGGCGAACTGGTCACGCTGGAATATGATCCTCATCATGCAGAGGTAGCCCAGCAGAATCTGGAGCTGGCGGGCGTAAGCGACAAGGTGACAATCCGGGTAGGAGCGGCGCTTGATGAGCTTGCGAAAATGGAACAGGAGCGGGCCGGCGATTTTGATTTTATCTTTATCGATGCCGACAAACCAAACAATCCGGGGTATCTGGAGTGGGCCTTGAAATTTTCGCACCCCGGAACAGTTATTGTCGGGGACAATGTGGTGCGCGGCGGCGAGATTTTGAATCCGAACAGCGAGGATTCGCGGGTAAGAGGGGTGCAGACCTTTTTCGATATGCTGGCCAAAGACCCCCGTATCACCGCAACTGCGCTGCAAACCGTAGGGAGTAAAGGTTACGACGGGTTTATGATGGGGATTGTGAATGGTCCCGCACGTTAAACGGAAATGGAAGCATAAGGCGTTAAGAGAGCTGCCGCCAGCGGATTTTAAAAGAATTCATCAATATTTAAAGAAGGATTATCATATCGATTTGAATTAAGCTAGAATAGGAGAAACAGGTAAACAGGCAGGCAAACGAGCAAACAGGCAAACAGGCAAACAGGCCGACGAGATTACGCTGGAAGCTTGCCCAAGAGCCTGCCGAGGAAAGGACTAGGACAACCATCTATGACGACTAGACTATATTACGGCGATGCCGGATTACGGGAATGGACAACAGCGATTACGGACAGACAGGAGCGTGAGGGTGCTTATTACGTCCAACTGGAGGAGACGGCTTATTATCCGGAGGGCGGCGGCCAGCCTTGGGATACCGGGGTGATCAACGGGATTCCGGTGCTTGAGGTACAGGTTGATGAAAAGGAGGCCATCTGGCACCGGGTCGAAAGGTTTCCGGAGGAAACCGAGGTTCGATGCGTTTTAGATTGGGCGCGGCGGTTCGACCATATGCAGCAGCACAGCGGACAGCATTTGCTTTCCGCCGTCTGCCTGAGCCTGCATGGAGCGACGACTTTAAGTTTCCACATGGGGAACGATTATGCGACTATCGACGTGGAGGCCCCGGAATTGAGCCCGGCGCAGCTGGAGGCGCTGGAGCAGGAGGTTAACCGGCAAATTTATGCGGATCGGGAGATCAGCGGTTATTTCGTCAGCCAAGAGGAAGCGGCTTCGCTGCCGCTCGTTAAACAGCCGAAGGTCACGAGCAACATCCGGATTGTGGAAATCGACGGCATTGAATATAATGCCTGCGGCGGGACTCATGTTTCGTCAACAGGGGCCATCGGCATAATCAAGCTGCTGAAAGCGGAGAAGCAGAAGGGCCATACCCGGATTTACTTCAAATGCGGAGGGCGGGCGCTTAAAGAATTCAACGATAATCTGGTTATCCTGAACGCTTTGGCCGCCAAATTTAATACCGGCAAAGAGGAAATCCTAGACCGTTTCGCCAAATGGGAGCAGGAACAGCAGGCACAGAAGTCGGAGCTCTCGGCCTTGAAGGAGCAGAACGACCAATACTTGGCGAAGGAACTGCTGACGGCGGCTAACGAGGGCGTGATCGGGCATATTTTTGAGGGAAAAACGCTTAAGGACGCCCAGAATCTGGCCGTCAAACTGGCGGCGGACAGCGGTCTTCCTGTCCTGTTCCTGACCGGCGGCGACAACAAGGTGGTGCTTGCCTACAGTGGGAACGGGAAACTCTCCTGCGGCGCTTTCTTTAAAGCCCACTTAGCCGAATATCAGGGCAAAGGCGGCGGAAGCGACAAGCTGGCTCAAGCCGGATTCGGCAGCCGGGAAGAGGCGGTGCGTTTTTATCAATTTGCGTTAACAGCGGCACAAGAGGCTGTCCAAGTATAAGGAACATCTCTTAAGGTTTGATCTTAAACAGGTCAGGTGGACACGGATCTCACTGTCATCTGGGCGGCAGCCGGAACTCAAGCATCAGCTTGCGTTTCGGCTTTTTCTTTTTTAAGGGAAGGTTAGGCGGATTTCGGAGTCTTTTGGCCCTTTTTCCCGCAGGGTTCTATTGGCCCGAGCGCTGCCAGGCAGGCGGACATATACTTCAGTACATTCCCTGCTGGAGGTACGAGAGGTGAAGAGATGAAAGGCTCCTACACAAAGGTCTATAAATATAAAGTAGACAGAAACCATTTTATTGTCATCAAGATCTATCAAAACGCGTTTGCCCGCACCCAAAACGGCAATGCACTGGCCAGCAACGCGGTGAACGTCAAAATTTTTAAACCTGCCACTGCCAAACCCCGGTCCGGGAAATAAGGCCTCTGCACGCTCTAGTCCCGGAGAGGGGGTGACAATGGCGATGAGAAAACGCACTGGCATCCGAAAGAAAAAAATCTCGGTCACCGTCAAGCAATCCTCGTCAGCCCGCACCGGGCAGGGTGGCAATCCGATTGCGATCAACGCTTCCGACGTCGGCGTGGTAAGAACGGATGTAACGAACCGGTAGCCTGGAATTTTAGGCAAATGGAAAAGAGGGTGTCCCCAAAGTAAACTTGGGAACACCCTCTTTTTGTGCAGGAACCGGGCACTCAGTCAGGAATCGGCTGCCCGCTCAGGAATAAAGCCATCATCCGGTTGATGGCGCGTTCTCCGTCAACGCCCAGGCAAAAATCGATCGGCTGCCCGACATGCGGTTTGGCTCTCCGGTCGGTAACGACCATGCCGGCTACATGCTCACCTTCCGTTGCAATAAAAGCGTGCAGATTTTGGATGGTAACCAGGCTGGGATTTTCGGCGACCAAAACGGCCAGCAAATCATGCATCGGGCAGGCGCCGATCAGGTGGTTCGCTTCCTGGTAGAACCGGAAATAATGCTCGAGTGAATCCCGGAGGAAAGCCACGATCGGCTGCTTATCAGCCGGTGCATGCTCCAGCAGATATCCCAGCTGATGCCGGGTCAGCAGCGTTTGAAGGGTGACGTCAAGTCCGACGATGGTCAAAGGCATGCCGGACTGAAAAACAGCCGCCGCCGCTTCGGCGTCCCCGGCGAAATTGGCTTCGGCCACCGGAGATACGTTGCCGGGCACCAGGACGCTGCCGCCCATAACGACAACCTGTTTGAACATGCGGGCAATGCCGGGATCAAGCTCCAGAGCCAGCGCCAGATTGCTCATGCGGGCGAGCGTAACCAGCGTAATTTCGCCGGGATATTTATGAGCCATGTCCACGATGTATTCGGCTGCCGACTGGCCGATCACCTGCTGACCGGATGCGGGCAGCTCGGCGCCGCCGATGCCGTTGTGCCCGTGAACATGCTCGGAGAACCGGACTTCGGTTCGTTCTAATGGATGAGCGGCCCCTTTGGCGACGGGAATGTTATTTTCCAAGCCGGCTAATTTTAATAATTTTAACGTGTTGTCCGTGGCTTGCTCGACATCGATATTGCCGAAGCAGGTCGTGATGCCCTCGACTTGGATTTCAGGCGAAAGCAGGGCATAAAGAAGCGCGATCGCGTCGTCAATGCCGGTGTCCGCATCCAGAATCATACGTTGCTTATTCATATGTATTTCCTCCAACTATAAACGAAAAATAAGATGCGATGTATGGGAAGGATCCCCGTCCTATTATCAGGGAAACGGCAGAAGAGGACAAGCCTACGCGGAAAAAGCTTAATAGAGCTTAATTGGGTAAGCAGCGGTCTGTTTGGAGCGGCCCGGGTTGACAAGGGATGTTTGGTATGGATAAAATGAACTCATGGATTTAGTAAATTAGTAAATTAGTAAACAAGCGAATGAACGAGCGAATGACAAACGGACGAATGACCAAATGAATGACCAAACAACCAAATCCCTAATTTGGTGAAAGTAAATAAATCGAAGGTGGCATCTATATGAAAATTCCTACCAGTCTTAAACATAAGCCGGTTATCGTCTCCGAAAATTATGAAAACGTGGACGGAAGATACGCCGGGGAAACCGATGCAAAAGGGCTGTCCCTAGGCTTGGCCCAATGGAACGACCGCGGCAAGGTGGATATTTCCGCCAAAGTCTGGCGGTACACCGGGGAGAAATGGTCGAGACAGTCAGAGGAGCTGCCGCTCCACCGGGTGCTCGACCTGGCGATTTTGGTGACGAGCAGCATGGCCCATTTTCGTGAAGCGTACCGGTATGAAGATTTATATGATCCGGAGAATCCCATCATTGACCGCGTCGGCCTGCAGGGGGACGCGATGACGGTTGCGGTGGCTACGGACAACGACAAAATCAAGGAAGATATCAAACTGTTCAGCCAGGCGCTTAGCGACGACAGCGAGCTGCTCGGAGAACGCCTGCGGACGCTTTCGCGCATTTTAAAGGAAATGGGATATTAAATCGAAAGAGTTTTTTAAAACAAGGGAGGGGCTACTCGTGTCATTGGATAAGCAGCGAAAGAAGGAATTGGCATCCAAGTACACCCAGACGTTTCGCAGAATGGGCATTTATCAAATCCGGAATACGGAGAACGGAAAAATACTGGTCGCTTCCGCGATGGATCTGGACGGCGCCCGCAACCGTCTGGCCTTTACCCAGCAGAACAACGTAAACAGCATGAGCGCGCTGCAGCAGGACTGGAACCGGTACGGCGGAGCAAGCTTTGTGTTCGAAGAGCTGGATGAGATCAAGCCGGATGAAGATTTTGCTGATGCCGCCGGATTGCAGAAATATAAAGGAGAGCTCGAAGCGCTGCTGGATATGTGGCTCGAGAAGCTTCAGCCGTTCGGGGATCAAGGGTACAATAAACGTCCAAAATAAGGGAATAGATAAAATCGTTCTGCTCTGAATAAGAGGGAGCGATTTTTTTATAAAAGGAATTGATTTGTAAATTTATGGGTTTGACTTGGAGTTCACTCCAACGGGTATGATGATCGTGTTAACCGAATTTCAAGCCATAGCAGGGGAGGTCGCCAAGTGTACGGGTTTGATCATAACCGGTCCTACACCATTGCCGAAATTGCCGAACAGACCGGTCTTTCGCCGGATACGCTCAGGTATTACGAGAAAATCGGGCTGATTCTTCCGCCGGAACGCGGATATAGCGGGCAGCGTGAGTATAGTCCCGCGGACTTAGGCAAAATCGTGTTCGTCACTCATCTCAGAAACACGCGCATGCCGCTTAAGAAGATTCAGGAATATATTAAAGCTTATAACGTACAGAATGAGGAAAAATGCTACGCCCTGCTGGACGAGCACCGGCAGGTCGTTGAATCGGAAATTGAGGAATGGAAGGCCACGCTGGATTTGTTGAAGTACAAGCTGGAGCATTTCCAGGAAGTGAAAGACGGCAAGTTATCGAAAGGAGCAGATCAACATGAACACAAATAACACGATTACACCTCAGGAGCCGCTGAATACCGGTTTCGGACCGCGCACAACGGCGGCGGAGGCGGTTGGGAAGGTCAATTTAGAAGGGAAGGTCGCCATCGTCACGGGCGGTTATTCCGGACTGGGGCTTGAAACCACGCGGGTATTGTCCGCTGCAGGAGCCAAGGTGATCGTGCCGGCGCGTACGCCTGAGAAAGCCAAGGCCGCTCTGGCTTCGATTCCCGGGGTGGAGCTGGAAATGCTGGATCTGATGGATCCGGCTTCGATCGACGCTTTTGCCGAGCGGTTTGTCCGCTCCGGACGGCCATTGCATATTTTGGTCAACAGCGCAGGGGTCATGGCTTCGGAGGAGGCTTATGACAGCCGCGGGTATGAGCAGCAATTTGCCGTGAACCACCTGGGGCACTTCCAATTGACGGCCCGGCTGTGGCCCGCGCTTAAAGCTGCCGGCGGCGCCAGAGTGGTGTCCGTATCCTCCAAAGGACACCGGCTTGGAGGCGTAGATTTCGACGATTTGTTCTTTAAAAATAAACCTTACAGCAAGTGGGCGGCTTACGGGCAGGCCAAAACGGCTAACGCGTTGTTTGCGGTAGAGCTGGACCGCAGGGGCCAAAAAGAAGGGGTGCGGGCATTTTCGGTGCATCCAGGCAGCATCCTTACGGATCTGGCCCGTCATCTTTCTGACGATGAGCTGATGGCGATGGGGGCAGTTAACGGGCAAGGCGAACGTGGATACGCTGCTTATGACAATGAGCGGAAAACGGTTCCCGAAGGCGCGGCGACCATCGTCTGGTGCGCAGTGAGTCCGATGCTGGACGGAAAGGGCGGCGTTTATTGCGAAAACGTGGATATCGCCCGCCAGGTTGAACCCGGGAAAGAAGGCGAGCCGAATATGTCCGGCGTCTGTTCCTGGGCGGTTGACCCGGAAGCCTCTGCCAAGTTATGGAACGTCAGCGAGCAGTTGACGGGCGTAAATTTTGAAACAAACTAACCCGGTGCAAGCAGGATTACAGAAAAGGCGTCTCCGTTAATCGGGGATGCTTTTTCTTATTGATTTCCTCATAATATTAAAGGAATAGCGATAACATTTTACATAAGTCATGATTTCTCTAAATTTTGAGGCGATAAAATAGTTTGTACTCATTCGTAAACATGGAGGTAATCTGGTGAACAACTTTTTAAATATTGCCCACAGGGGAGCATCCGGCTATTGTCCGGAAAATACGATGGCAGCGTTCAAGCGTGCTATTGAGCTTGGCGCAAACGGCATCGAAACTGATGTGCAAATGACGGCTGACGGTCATCTGGTGCTTATTCATGACGAAGGGCTGCAAAGAACCGCCGGTTCGCCGAAGCTGGTCAAAGACGTGACCTTGGAAGAGCTCCGCACTTTGGACGCAGGCTCCTGGTATGACCCATCTTTTGCCGGAGAACGGGTGCCAACGCTGCGCGAGCTGCTGGAATTGGTGCTGCCGACCTCTGTCCAGGTCAATATTGAACTGAAGAACGGGATCGTGCAATATCCGGGGCTGGAAGAAGCCGTTATCCAGGAAGTCCGCGAACTCGGATTAAGCGACCGGATCATTATTTCCAGCTTTAATCATTATTCGCTGGTGAAATGCAAACAGCTGGCACCGGAAATCCGGACAGGCGTGTTATACATGGAAGGTTTATATGAGCCTTGGAAATATGCGGCCGGTTTGGGGGCGGATGCGCTGCATCCTCACTACTTTGCCGTGCTGCCTGAATGGGTGGCGGCTTCGGCGGAACAGAACATCGCTTACCATCCTTTTACCGTTAATAAGGAAGAGGACATGAAGCGGCTGCTAGAAGCCGGCGTTGCGGCCATCATCACCGATTATCCCGACAAGCTCGGCAGCCTGCTGCAGGTGAAGAACAAGTAAAGTCACGTTAGGAAAATGGTCAGGCGCACGCTTTTAAATGAAAAAAATCCCTCCTTGCTGCAAGTTCAGCAAGGAGGGATTTTTTTGCTCCAGAATCAGCCTGTTTTAATTTCCCGGTTTGCCCGTCTCGTTTCGATGGCTTCCTCGTAATCCCGAATCAGGCCGTCGAAGATGCTTTCCCAGGATTGGCGGAGCGCATGGTTGCGCGCTTCACGCCCCATATCAGCAAGCAGGGAAGGCAGCGCCGCGAGCCTGCTGATCTCTTCGGCCAGCACATCGGCGCGGCGCGGCTCCACGAGGCTGCCGGTAACGCCCGGCATAACGAGATCCTTGACCCCGCCTGCATTCACGCCAATAACGGGCAGTCCGGAAGCCATTGCTTCCAGGACGACGTTCCCGAACGTTTCCGTGCTGGACGGAAACACAAACAGGTCGGCGGAGGCGTACAGCTCCGCCAGCTCTTCGCCGTGTTTGTACCCGGTGAAGGTGACGTTGTCCGGGACCTGGCTTCTCAGTTCGGGCAGCATCGGTCCGTCGCCGACCACCAGCAGGTGCACCTGCGAGCGGACGTTGTCCGGCAGCTGCTGCATGGCCTGGGCCAACGTGGTGATATCCTTCTCCGGCGCAATCCGGCCGACGAACAGGAGCAGCAGCGGGGCGGTGATCCCGTAGCGTTCCTTGACGTTGTCAATGCTGCGTGCATCCGGAGTGTAGAACGTACAGTCTACGCCGCGGGACCAAAGACGAAGCCGCTGAAATCCCTGCATGCGAAGCGTATTTATCGTTTCCTGGGAGGGGGCAAAGGTGGTGTCGCAGGTCTGGTGAAACCATCTCATATATCTCCAGTACAGGGGAACGATTTTCTGCAGGCGGTAATATTCGAGATACCGGTCAAAGTGAGTATGGTAGGAGATGACATGAGGCAGGTTATGGCTGTGGGCATAACGAAGCCCGCATAACCCGAGATTAAACGGAGTCGCCATATGAAGCAGATCCGGCTGGAAATCGCCAAGCTGCTTGCGGATGGCTGGCAGATTCGGCAGTGCCAGACGGCATTCCGGATAGAGCAGGAAGGGAATGCTTGCAATCGGGCGGATCGAGCCGGCATACTGTTCCTCCGGAGCCGATTTCGGGGTGAACAAGAGATGTTCGATGCCTCTGCGTTCCAAATGTTTGGTCAGCCGGTTGAGCGTCAAAGCAACACCGTTCGTCTGCGGGAAAAAGGTGTCCGTAAACAAGGCTAATCGCATGGATGACCTCCTCACTACTCGTATTCCCCTTATCTTAATCCTCAAATATTCAGCACAGATCAAATGGATGTTAAGGCAATAAAAATCCTTTTAAATTCATGGAAAAGGAATACTTCGTCTACTTTCAGCATATGCGCCGGATCTCCTGGTTAGAGCAGCTGAAAGTTTTTGAATTATTTTGAATGAATGTGATTGATTTTGAATGATTTTATGTTATGATAAAAGCAGTTGGAGGTATGAATATGCTGACAGAAGAACGTTATAACTTAATTCTACAACGCTTACATGAGCAGGGGATCGTAAAGCTGCAGGAGCTGGTAGATTTGATAGGTGCTTCGGAATCCACTATCCGCCGGGATTTAGTCGATTTGGAAAGCAGGCGGCTGCTCAAGCGGGTTCATGGGGGAGCCAGCTTGCCTGGAGAGAAAGGGAAAGAACCGGGCATTGAAGAGAAAACGTTCAAAAACGTTCAAGAAAAGGCCTCCATCGCCCGAATGGCAGCCAAGCTGCTGCAGGACGGGGAATGTATCTATCTGGATGCGGGAACGACAACTCTGGCGATGATTCCTTTCATTGAAGCCCAAGACATCACGGTTGTGACGAACGGCTTGTCCCATGTGGAAGCCTTGGTGAGCAAACAGATTCGCAGCTATTTGTTAGGCGGAATGATGAAAACGCATACGAAAGCGGTAATAGGCAGCATTGCGCTCCAGAATATCGAAAATTTCCGGTTTGATAAATGTTTTCTCGGCACAAACGGGGTGGATCCCGCATTGGGATATACGACTCCAGATCCTGAAGAAGCATTGATCAAACGCAGGGCCCATGAATTGTCCGGCCAAACTTATGTGCTGGCGGATGCCAGCAAATTTGGCGAAATCACTTTCGCCAAGCTGTTTGACCTGGAGGAAGCGGAGCTGATTACCGATAGGGTGCCGGAACGCTGGAGAACCTCCATCGCACAGAAAACCAACATAATTGAGGGATAACCATGATATATACGGTAACGCTGAATCCTTCCATCGATTTTATCGTGGAAGTGGAAGACTTCAAGCTGAGTGGCTTGAACAGGATGACAAGGGATTTGAAGCTGCCTGGAGGCAAAGGCATCAATGTCTCGCGGGTGCTGAACCGGCTCGGTACGGAGAATACCGCGGTTGGTTTTATCGGCGGTTTTACAGGCCGTTACGTAGAAGATTGCCTGAAAGCCGAATCTATACGGACCGGTTTTGTCCAGGTCCAGGAGGATACCCGGATCAACATCAAGCTGAAGCATGGGGAAGAGACGGAGATCAACGGGCTCGGACCCGCCATCCGTGAAGAGGAGGCCTTGCAGCTGCTGCGGCAGCTGGATGCTCTGAACGAAGGCGACGTATTGGTGCTTTCGGGGAGTGTACCTCCCTCACTGGGAGAAGATTTTTACGACCGATTGATCGGGGCATGCCAGCGGAAGGGCGCGGAATTCGTTATTGATACCACGGGCGAAGCATTAAGGAACGCCTTGAAGCACAAGCCGCTTCTGATCAAACCCAATCACCACGAATTGGCTGAGCTGTTTGGCGTCACGCTGGAGGACAAATCCGAAGTTGCCGCTTACGGCCGCAAGCTGCTTGAGCTGGGAGCGCGGCACGTTCTCGTTTCCATGGCAGGAGACGGCGCTTTGCTGCTTACAGACACAGAGACTTACGAAGCCAATGTGCCGGCCGGCCGGGTACGAAATTCCGTTGGTGCAGGGGATTCCATGATCGCCGGGTTTATAAGTGCATGGACCGAAGGCAAAGGTTTGCTGGAAGCTTTCCGGACAGGGGTGGCTGCCGGCAGCGCAACCGCCTTTTCCGATGATCTGGCTACCGGGGATTATATCCGCGAATTACGTTCGCAGGTCAAAATTACGAAGTGGAATTAACGGGTGCAGGGAAACCAAAATCAGCTAGGGGGAACAAGTCATGAAAATCACGGACCTGATGATTAAAGAAACGATGATTATGAATCTGAAGGCAGTTACGAAAGAAGCGGCCATCGACGAGCTGATCAGCAGTCTGGCCGCGCACGGACGGATCAACGATCCGGTTTTGTTCAAGGAAATGATTTTGAAACGGGAAGCGGAGGCCAGCACCGGTATTGGCGGAGGCATTGCAATGCCTCATGCCAAAACGAAGGCGGTTAACGAAGCGACGGTTGTTTTTGCCAAAAGCGAAAATGGAGTTGATTACGATACGCTGGACGGAGAGCCTGCAACGCTCTTCTTTATGATTGCCGTGCCGGAAGGCGCAGGAAACGTACATTTGCAGACGTTGGCTTCGCTTTCCAAGCTGCTGATTGACAGCGGTTTCATTGAACAGCTGCAGGCCGCTTCCACACCGGACGAAGTAGCGGCTTTGTTTAACGGGAAACAGCAGGAAGAAGCCGAATCTCAAAACAATGCTCAAAACGATGCTCCAAAATCCGGGCAGTCTGGAGCGAATGCCGGCGGCGTGTCATCCAAAGCCAAAACCGGGCAAAGCGCTGCCCTGTCTGACGAATCCGATGATTTTGTGGTTGCCGTGACGGCTTGTCCAACGGGCATTGCCCATACCTACATGGCTGAAGATGCTTTGAAGAAAAAAGCGGCCGAGCTCGGCGTTCAGATCCGCGTGGAAACCAACGGCTCGGAAGGCGCCAAAAACGTGCTGACCGCCGAGGAAATCCGCAGGGCTAAAGGCGTTATTATCGCCGCTGATAAACAGGTCGAAATGAGCCGCTTTGACGGCAAGCCGCTGCTGCAGAGACCGGTAAGCGATGGAATCCGCAAACCGCAGGAGCTCATTGAACGAGCGGTGCGGGGGGATGCGCCGGTTTATCGCAGCACCGGAGCCAAAGCCGGGCAAGACACTAATTCCGGCCAAGGCAAAACGAGTGTCGGCAGCAAAATTTACAAGGATTTGATGAACGGGATTTCCCACATGCTGCCGTTTGTAGTCGGAGGCGGTATTCTGATCGCGATTTCCTTCCTGTTTGAACAGGTAGGAGGGGCGGACAATCCGATTTACAAACTGCTGATGACGATCGGTGGAGACGGGGCGTTCCACTTCCTGATTCCGATCCTGGCCGGCTTTATCGCGATGAGCATCGGCGACCGTCCGGCTCTGATGCCCGGCATGGTCGGCGGCCTGATGGCGGTCAACTCGAATTCCGGTTTCCTTGGCGGCCTGGCGGCAGGTTTCCTCGCCGGTTACATCGTCATCGGACTACGCAAAGTATTTGCCGGATTGCCGAAAACGCTGGACGGCCTGAAACCGATCCTCCTGTATCCGGTCGTTGGTCTGCTGATTACCGGCGTAATCATGTATTACATCTTTGACCCTGTCTTCAGCACCATCAACGATTGGGTGGTATCCGGTCTGAATAACCTGGGCACCGGCAATGCCGTCTTGCTTGGCCTCGTTCTGGGCGGCATGATGTCCATCGATATGGGCGGTCCTTTCAATAAAGCTGCTTATACGTTTGCCATCGGCGTGTTTACTTCAAGCGGCAATACCAACGGTACGATGATGGCAGCCGTTATGGCAGGCGGCATGGTTCCTCCTCTCGCCATTGCGCTTGCAACGACATTGTTCAAACGCAAATTTACGGAAGACGAGCGAAAATCCGGCATTACCAACTACGTGCTCGGCTTGTCCTTCATTACGGAAGGCGCTATCCCGTTTGCGGCGGCCGATCCGCTGCGTGTGCTTACTTCCTGCATTCTGGGTTCTGCGGTAGCCGGTGGCCTGACTCAGCTTTGGCACATCAACATCCCGGCTCCGCACGGCGGCATTTTTGTAGCAGCTTTGGCTAACCATGCCTTGTTGTTCCTGTTGGCGGTTGCCATTGGTGCGGTAATCTCCGGCCTGATCCTGGGCATTTGGAAGAAAGCATTGGGGCCCGGACAACAGCAGGCCTTACGGAAATAAACGGCGGATGTTGTAGGGATTAGAGAGCATTTGGGAAAAAATCAGAACCACCCGTCCAACGGGTGGTTTGCACTAGGGGTATAACCCCCTGTTGCCAAACTGCGCCTAAAGACGCTAGCCTGACCACAAAGCGTTCAGGCTCAGTGTTATTTGTCTCTTTCACTTACCAGTTAAACTGGTTTCACTTTTTCTTGCTCTTGTTGCTGCTGAATGGATCTTCATACTCTTTTACACTCAGCTTATCTACTGCCTGGTCATGTGCCTCTTGCTCTCGAATGTATTTGGCGACGGTGGCTTCATTTAACCCTACTGTACTTACGTAGTAGCCTTCCGCCCAGAATTTCCGATTCCCATACTTATACTTCAAATTGGCATGCTTTTCGAAGATCATGAGTGCGCTTTTCCCTTTTAGATAGCCCATAAAGGAAGATACAGATATTTTCGGTGGGATCGCTACCAGCATGTGGACATGATCCGGCATCATATGGCCTTCTAAGATCTCGACTCCTTTGTATTTACATAGACGCTTCATAATTTCAATTAGATCTCGTCTCACTTGATTGTAGATCTCTTTACGTCTATACTTCGGGGTGAACACAATGTGATACTTACACATCCACTTTGTGTGCGCTAAACTAAAATTTTTATTTGCCATATAAGACCATCCTTTCGAATTGAGCCTGAACATCTCAATTTTATCCGGATGGTCTTATTGGTGTAACCCTAGATCCCTCCACCCGCATAGCGGGTGGTTTTATATTTCGCACGTTTCACGCGCTCAACAGGCTAAAGCCTATAACAATAAACCGGCAGCCTTTGGCTGCCGGTTTTCTTATGCTCGTGCCCGGCCAGAACTTCCAAACGGCCGGGTTTACCAAATAGGCTCCGCATAGAGGTTGACCAGATTGCTGCCGCAGTTTTTGCCGGTATCGTAGGAACGGTTGCCCAGCACAAGCGACAGATTGCCGAGATGGCGGGAGGCTTCTGAAGCGGTAGGGGCCGAGATGAAGTCAGCCAGAGTATGAAACACCAGCCGTCCTTCCTCAAGCGCCTGATCCCAAAGATCCCAGACGCTGTCACTGCGGACTTCGGAATAAAGCGCGGAGTGGTGCCAGGAAGTATGTTTAAGGTTCAAATAATCATGTTCTTCTTCCTCCGCACTAAGCGGCTGGTAGAACAGCTTATGAATCGGCCCCCGAATGATGGCTTTCTTCCAGCCAGCCGGGTCGTAAAGGCATTTATGGGCAAGTAACATATCTTTGTAGGCGCCCTGCCAGTTCTCCGCGTCAATGGACATTTCCGGAAACCATGACATAGCGGTCTGATGCAAAATATCATGAATATGGGCTGGAAGCCGCGGCCCGACATCAATTTCCTTTGAGGTATCCGTCTGCCAGGTGTTGATGCCTTTGAATTCTTTCATAAACACCGTGTCCAAAGCCACTTCGAATCGTTGATGATGCCGCTGCTTGTAGCCGGCTCTCCAGTTGATATAAGGATGCATATTCCGATCCAGAAGATGATGGGTCAGGAATCCGAGAAAATAAATTTGCGCCGATCCTCTTAAGTAAACCGGAAGAGAACGCGTACGCTGCCAGAATTCGATCAGAACTGGGCCGCAGCTCTGACGGTGAATGAGATCGCCAAGCCGGGCTGCGCTGCTTTTTCTATACCAAGGGAGAAATCGGTGATACAGCAGGAAGTCGGGGCCCTGGCAGCCTAGCTGGTATAAAACTCTGTTCTCTTCCAGCCCGTGGAGAAAGGAAAGCTGACCCCGGAATTCCTCTGCAAGCCTTCTTCCATATTCAATGTGCATCCAAATTGTCGGCATAGAATCTCTCCTCCGGCTCTAGGTTACTCTCAGCTTAACTCCCGCATGTTAAAAGAACGTGAAGCGAGTTCGGCTTTCTTGTTAAAGAAGACCTACTTGTCCATTTAGGAGTAAATGTATTTTTCTGGGTATTTTGTCTAGGGACAAAACGTTTTTAGATATTAAACTCGAAGGCTTTGGGACTTCATACTCAAAATTTTACGTGGAATTTACAAAACTAGATAAAGAAATTATCAAATTTAGTCGATATTTAAGTAGTCTAAAGAAACCATGAGAAAGATAAAAGGATAGAACCGCAACCAGCGGCAAGCTGTCCGTGGAGGAGAAGTCATGTTGAATAGGTTGAATTGGTTAAAAAGGTTTAACTTGCGTCATTTGAAAATCCGCCAGAAACTGCTGATTCTGAATCTGACTGCGATTGTTTTTCTACTGCTGATTGGCGGGACAGGCTATTATTATGTGAACCTTACTGTGAACAACTCTAAAGTGCTGTATGAGCAGAGCTTGATGAAAGTCAAAATGATCAATGAATTGAAGTCTAATTTCAATGTGGCTATTAATGATGTTTTAAGTTTGGTTCTTACGCAGGATGAGAATCAGAATCATGATTTGAACAAAAACTATGACGATATGATGAAGTCGAACCAAACTCTGCTGGAAGAGTATAAAACGCTGATCAATGACAAGGCGGAGCAAACTCAATATGAAAGTTTGATGGATCAGTTCCAACGGCTCGTCAAAGATACCGATCAGATGGTAGCACTCGGGTTATCCAATAAAAATGATGAAGCCTATCAGACTTACAACAATCAAATCATACCTAATAAAACAGCCGTCGAAAGATCGATAGATGTATTGACCCAAAATACGGATCAGGATTCCAAGAACCATTATGACGAGAGTGTGTCCGCCGGCAAAACGGCTAAAACTGTCAGTATTGCCTTGGTGGTCTTGGCTGTTCTGCTGCTAGGATTGATTGCCTTTATGCTGGTCAGACTTATTACCCGCCCTCTCGCCAATCTGGAGAAGCTGATGGAGAAAGCCGCAGGCGGAGACTTAACGGTTAAAGGGACTTATTTATATAAGGATGAAGCGGGAAAGCTTACCTTATCTTTTAATCAGATGGTGAATTCGCTGCGGTCACTGGTTATAGAAGTTAACGAAAAGTCGGCGATGCTTGCCGCCAGCTCCGAACAGCTGACGGCTGTATCCGAGTCGGCGGCAAGCTCGACGGAGCATATCTCCAGACAGATCCAGGAGATCAGCGACGGGACGGATTCACAGGCGCGCGGCTCTGCAGAAGTCAGCCGGACCATGCAGGAGATGACCAAAGGCATTAGCAGGATTGCAGAGTCTACCGGAGAACTGGTAGAAACCTCTCGTCAATCGGAGCATAACGCGGTGACCGGTCATGAGTATGTGACCAAAGCGATACAGCAAATGGAACAAATTCATGAGTCCGTCGTTCATCTGGCTCAAGCGGTAGAAGAGCTTAACCGGAAGTCCGAGAACATTGGAGATATCACCAATACCATCAATGATATTGCTGCTCAAACCAGCCTGCTGTCGCTGAATGCAGCTATCGAGGCAGCCCGCGCTGGAGAAGAAGGCAGAGGATTTGCCGTCGTTGCAGCAGAAGTCAAGAAGCTTGCAGAACAAACCGGACAGTCGGCCAATAATGTTTCGTCGCTGATCGGGGAAATTCAAAACGATACGTCGAAGTTGTTCAGCACAATGGAGAGCAGTAAACAATATGCGCAAACTGGACAAGCAACTATGCGTGATGTAGGTCACAACTTTGAGAATATCCTGCAAAATATCCGCGAGCTTTCCGCGCAGCTGCAGGACGTATCCGCTGTTACGGAGCAGATGTCGGCCTCTTCGGAAGAAGTGCTTGCTTCGGCCGAAACCTCAGCTGATATTGCCGACAATGCCAAAGAGCTTTCGCAAAGCGTAGCGGCTGCGGCTCAGGAGCAGTTGGCTTCTGTGGAGGAAGTCAGCGGATCTGCCAGCCATTTGAGCGGTCTGGCTCAAGAACTTCAAGCTTCCATTGAACGTTTTAAGGTGTAAGGTGTAATTCGACGCGGCGCGGCCCTTTGGGCCGCGTTTTTGCATTTGATTATTTGAAGATTTGCCCATTTTAAGTTTCGAATGTTTGATCGTTTTTGCGTTTGATCATTTGTTCGTTCGCAGAATGTGGATTGCTGCCTGATATGGAAGTCTATGAGCGTGATCTGTTATATAATAGAGCCAAGTGGAGAAGAAGATAAGTAGATTTAAAAGGATAAGTAGATAGGTAGATAAGGGGATAAGCATTGTAGCACGTTAACGTGCCGCTCTTGCTGCAAGGGAAGGAGAAGGCAGATTGACTTTACAACAGCTGAAATATGTCATTGAAATTGCGACCCGCGGTTCGATGAACGAAGCGGCCAAACGGTTATTTATTACCCAGCCGAGTTTGTCCAACGCGATCAAAGATCTGGAGGAAGAGCTGCGGATTACGATATTTGAGCGGACGAACAAAGGGATTATCCTCTCTAAAGATGGTGTAGAGTTTCTTAGTTACGCCCGGCAGGTCGTCGAGCAGGCCGAGCTTCTGGAAGGGCGGTATTTGAACGCCAAACCGTCTCCGCAGCATTTTTCGGTATCGGCCCAGCATTATGCTTTTGCGGTCAACGCCTTTGTCAAGCTGGTTCAGGATCACGGACATGAGGAATACGAGCTGGCCCTGCGGGAAACGAAAACCTATGAAATTATTGACGATGTCAAAACGCTGCGCAGCGAGATTGGCATTTTGTATCTGAATGAATTTAATACCAAGGTCATCAACAAGCTGCTGAAGGATGCCGGGCTGGTGTTTACGAGCCTGTTTGTCGCCCGTCCGCATATCTTCATCAGCGTTAAGAACCCGCTTGCGCGCCAGTCGGTCGTGCAGATCGAACAACTGCAGGATTATCCGTATCTATCCTTTGATCAGGGGGAATATAATTCCTTTCATTTCTCGGAGGAGATTCTGAGCACCTTATCTCATAAGAAAAGCATCCGGGTCAACGACCGTGCTACGCTCTTTAACCTGCTGATCGGGCTAAACGGCTACACGATTTCAACCGGCGTGCTCAGCGCCGAATTAAACGGCCGCGATATTATCGCGGTTCCGCTTGCCACGGACGAGACGATTAACGTCGGCTGGATCAGGCACAAAGACGCCGCCTTGTCCAAGCTGGGTCTTGCCTATGTTGAAGCGCTGAAGGAATTTGTGCCATTATAAAAGGAAAAGGGAGCATTTCGCAGACTCATCAGAGCCGCGGAAGCTCCCTTTTTAATCGCTGTGCTCATGTCTTACACATTCTCCGCTTTACCCGGCCGGCAGGGATACTGTAAACGTACTGCCTTGGCCGGGCACGCTTTCCACATCCAGCCGTCCGCCATGGGCCTCGGTGATCCACTTGGCAATAGATAAGCCTAGTCCATGCCCCCCTAGGTCACGCGTACGGGATTTATCGACCCTGTAGAAGCGGTCGAACACTTTTTGCTGTTCCTCGACCGGAATTCCAATGCCGGTATCCTTGACAGATAGGTGCAGTGTACGCCGCTTTTCTTCCCTAACCACTATGGAGAGCTTTACCTTTCCCCCGTCCGGCGTATATTTCAGCGCGTTGTCAAGTAAAATGATCATTAGCTGTTTAAGGCGTTCCCCGTCCGCTTGAACAACGCAGCTTTCCGGGATCTCCAGATCCAGCATGATAGACTTTATATTGACCAGTGGCAGGAATGCTTCTATCGTCAGCCTTGCCACCTCGCTTAAATCCACTGATTGGAGATTTAGTTGTGTAGCCTCCGAATCGGAGCGTGCCAAGGTAAGCATCCCGCCGAGCAATTTTGTCATCCGTTTGGCCTCTTCTTTCATGTGGCCGAGAACCTTACGGTTAAAGGTATCCTGTTCCAGCTCTTCATCCATTTCCAATGTGTCAATGGAGGCCTGAATGATGCTCAGCGGCGTGCGCAGCTCATGAGAAGCATCGGCTACAAATTCTTTTTGCCGCATATAAGCCGTGCGGATGGGAACCATCGCCCGGACCGACATTTTTCGGCTTAGAAATACAGCTAGTCCGCAGAACAGAAACGCAATGACGACCAGAACCATAAACAGCAGCCTGAACAGAGCATATTGGGAGGTTACGTCCTTGCCTACATATAAAGTACCGAGCAGGGTGCTGTTGTCGTAAATGTTTTTGACGGCCAGCAGCATCCGGACATCATGCGTCCGGCCTGGGTCTGAAGCCGAGTCCGAGCCGGAAGGATCGGAGCCGGAGTAACCCGGGCGGGCAGTGGAATCGAAATCAAAATCGCGTTCCCCGTGTTTGCGCTCGGCAAGCCTCCGTTCGGACTCCTCCAGAAATAAAGTTTTGTAACGGATGTTTTCGCCTTCGGGCTTCCAGCCGGAAACTGAAGCGGCAATGGACTGGCATAATTCCGGACTTGCATTGCTGCCGAAGATCTGCTGACCGTTTGTCGTCACTAGGTAACTAATCGTCTGTGCCGAGACAGACGCATAACCGCTTTCCAGATTCTCGGCAAAGCTGTAGTTCCCCGTATGCTCCATGGATTCGTGAAAAAGATGTGTTTTATCGTCTATCCAGCTGCTCAGCTCGTTTTTCTGCTCGGTGATGAGCAGGAAATAGAGCAGCGCGTAAACGGCGGACACAAACAGAATCAAAAATGCGATTAAGACGGTGCTATACTGGAGGGTCAACTTATTTTGCGTACGTTTGAATACATCCCCATGAAGAAGATGCTGTTTAAGGATTGCCCACTTATCCTTCAATTTTATAGCCGACCCCCCGTATGCTCTGAATAAGCTCCTCATTGCCGAAGCTGCTCAGCTTTTTGCGGAGAAGCTTAACGGTAGCGTCAATCGTTTTGGGGCCGACATCGGCATCAAATCCCCAGATGCGGTCAAGAATAACCTCCCGAGTCAGCGTAATCCCTGAGTTTTGAAGCAGCAGGTTCAGCAGCTGGAATTCCCGAGGCGTCAGCTGGACAGTGAGGGTGTCATCCTTGCCGCCAGCGGACACCGTCTTATTAGTTCGGTTCAGGACCATGCCTGCAATCTCATGCTCTTCCTCCTGGATCGGAGCAAAGTTCCGCCGGGTCAACGCCCGTACTCTGGCGAGCAGCTCGCCGATTTCAAAAGGTTTAACCAGGTAGTCGTCTGCGCCGGCATCCAGTCCTTCAATCCGGTCCACGAGCGCATCCCGGGCAGTCAGTATAAGGATCGCTCCCATGTAACTTTTTTTCCTCAGTTCTATACAAATATCCGTACCATCTTTCCCCGGCATCATCCAGTCCAGAATGAGCAGATCGTAGGTGGTGGCGAGGGCAAAATCCAAAGCGGACAAGCCATCCGTTACCCACTCTACAGTATGGCATCCTTTTTTCTCAAGCATATGGGCGATCAATTCTCCGAGGCGGAGATCATCTTCTGCAAGCAATATTCTCATGACAAGGTCCCTTTCTTTATTTCCATAATTCCTTTAGAAAGAATACCACTTAATAATGAAAAAGGAATGAAATCTCGCTTCAGCAAACTTTAATTTTCCTTTCACCATGATTTCACCAAGGATCGGTAAACTGACGTCAGATCTACATAAACAGGAGGCTTAAGAAGTTATGGCAAACACAAAATGGATCAAATGGGCAACCGGGCTGGCAGGCGTACTGATGTTCACCGGTTTTGTCGGTTATCTTTCGAAAGGGGAACAGCAGGAAGGTGCCATTGGAAACCCAAGCCTGGCAGCCGGAGGAACTCAAAGCAATCAAGCGGGCAGCGGAAACCCCAAAAGTGATATCACCGATCAATGGCAAAACGATATGGAGGGCAACTCTTCAGATTCAGGCACGAACAGTTCTGCAAGCAGGGGAGAGCGTTATGAAGAACGTGGGAATTTTGGCAGCGGACACGAACGGGGAGGATTTGCACAGGGGGGGGATCAAAGCCTGGATTCTGGCGATAGCAGCAATGGCGACAATGATATGTTCCGCACCCGCGCTTCCTAGAAAGGAGAAGTCTTATGCTGCATTCTTTTTCGGCTATGAACACCTCGTTTTTCACCTTTGGTTTGACGGAGCAGGGGCAGCGTGAAGCTGAATCCTGGTTTGCTTTTGTGGAAAAAAATTTAAGTCGGTTCTTGACGAACAGTGAACTGTCGCGTCTCAACCGGGCTGACGGCAAGCCTTTTCCAGCATCGCCCCTGCTGTTTCACACCGTCTCGCAGGCCGTCTATTATTATAACTACACTGAGGGTTTATTCCATCCCTTTCTGGGACAGGCGCTGAAGAGTCGGGGGTATGATAAAAGCTTTGAATGTCTTTCCCCCAGTGGATCATCTAATCCCGACGAGGTTCTGTCTTCTGAGAATTCCGCAATGATGACTATTCCATCCGGCTCGGCTTCCGCTCAGCCCCAACTTCATCCACAGCTCCGCATCATTCAGCTTCCCTCCGGTTGGACGGCCGATTTGGGCGGCATCGCCAAGGGCTGGAGCGCGGAGGAGTTTGCACGTATGCAAAGACAGAGAGGGCAGACCAAAGGTGTCATTGATGCCGGTGGGGACATCATGGTTTGGGGAAGCTGGAATCAGTCCTGTCCAATTATGGTAGCCCACCCATTTGAACCGGACAGAAATCTGCTGAAGCTGTACATTCGCGAAACGACGGGGATTGCTACAAGCAGCCGGCTGAAACGCCGGTGGAAGGACGGGAACGGGAACGAACAGCATCACCTCACCGACCCGCGGACTTTTGCTTCAGGCACCTCCGATCTTGTGCAGGTTACGGTCTTGCATGCTTCGCTTACGGCAGCTGAAGTTGCAGCAAAATGCCTGCTGCTTCTCGGATCGGAGCATGGGCCGAGTTGGCTGAAACGGCATTTTCCATTGGCGCATGCGCTGATGGTCAAGGAAGATGGAGTGGTTGTTCTCGAAGGCGATCGCGAGAATTGGGAGAACTACAACGTTGAATATCCCCATGTATGAACTAGGAAAGAAGGTAATATCTTATGAATTTGATAGATTCCATCCACTTTATTCTGAACACCCTGGGCGGCTGGCTTTCCGTATGGGCTGCTACTCGAGCGGCCGGCTTTACCGCTTACCTCCTCTTATTTATCGCGATGACGGCAGGATTGCTGCAGGGCGGGACCTGGGCGAAAGGCGCCAAGAAAGCCAAATTGAACCTGCTCCATCAGTGGAGCGGCTGGTTCGGCATTTTGTTCGGCATGACGCATGGGCTTATTTTGACTTATGAAAGTTATATCCACTTTGACCTGTTTGACATTCTGGTTCCGTTTGGTTCGGACTACGAACAGGTCTGGAGCGGTTTCGGCACATTGTCCTTATACGGAATGATCCTGCTGGTGGCAAGTTCTGACCTGATGAAGAAGCTGGGCAAAAAGCTGTGGCGGACGATTCATTTTCTGGCTGCCCCTACTTATATGATGGCTTTGATTCACGGCATTATGGAGGGTTCAGATAGTACGCGGCCATCTTTTACGGGGATGTACGCTGTAACCGGTTTGATTGTCATCGGATTGATCTTATATCGTATTCGATATGCTTCCCGCGCAGCTAAAAACAAATTAAACCGCCGTTCCGCACGTTCGGCCTGATTTGACAGCTTCCGTTTCCAGGTGTTAGCATCTTTGACAGATAAGGAATTGGAGAAACGGAGGGATCATCATGGGAACAATCGTAGCGGTCCGCCCGCTGGAGGAAGCTTTTCGCAAGGCCATTCAGGAAGCCGCTCCCGGCTGGGAGCTGATTGACGGCAGCGATCCGGATAAGCTGACTGAACATTTGCCGTCTGCGGAGGTACTGCTCGGCTGGCGAAGCGATTCGGCTGATGTGCTTCTGCGTGAGGGGACTCCCTTAAAATGGGTTCAGAACTGGGGAGCCGGCGTGGAACATCTGCCCCTGGAGCGCTTCAAGGAGCTTGGCATTACGTTAACAAATGCGAGCGGTGTGCATCCCTACCCTATATCGGAGCATATCTTTGCCATGCTGCTGTCTTTGACTCGCCGCGTCCATACGGCTATTCGCAATCAGGCAAGCCGGATCTGGGCATTATCCGAAGAGGGGATGGGCGAAGCTCATGGACGGACGATAGGCATTCTCGGAGTAGGATCGATCGGCTCGGAGACGGCCAGGCTGGCCAAAGCGTTTCATATGACCGTTTTGGGTCTGCGGAATTCGGACAAACCGGATGAATGGGTGGATCGGATGTATACGCCTGGCAGGCTGAACGAGCTGCTGGCAGAATGCGATTTCGTGGTGAACTGTCTTCCCTATACGAAGGATACGGAGAAAATCATGGGCAAAACCCAATTTGAAGCTATGAAACCCGGTTCTTTCTATATCAATATCGGCAGAGGCGCTACGACGGATACTTCGGCTTTGGTGGAGGCATTGAAGAATGGTACGATTGCCGGAGCGGGCCTGGACGTGTTTGAGGAAGAACCTCTTTCGCAGGATCATCCTCTGTGGGACTTGGAGCAGGTTATTTTGACGCCGCACAATGCGGGCAGCTCCACTCGGTACAACGAAAGGCTGATTGGGATTTTTACCGACAATTTGCGCTTGTATGCGCAAGGTCAAGCGCCAGGCGTAAACGTAGTGGATCTGATACGCCAATATTAAAAAACGCGGGATTTCTGCAGGTTTATCCTTTATGCCCGATGCCAAAAACGTCCGGACTACCGGGCGCTTTTTTTTCAAGGAGCCGATCCGGAATAACGTTTCCCGCTAACACTGCCGAGGTGGAAGATAGCTTCCGGCAAAGAGCTCCTTTATAATAGTAGAGAACCTAAAACATCCATATTTCTCCCCACGGCCCCAATGGAGCCGAATTTAAAGGAGGGGCACGAGAAATGACGCAGGTGGGTCTGATCCGACACGGCAGCACGTTATGGAATAAAACAGGCAGGGTACAGGGCTTAACCGACAACCCTCTGGACGAAGACGGAAGAAGGGAAGCTCAGTTGCTTGGCAAGTGGCTCAGCGGCCAACAATGGGACCGGATTTATGCCAGCGATTTGGTTCGTGCCCGGGAAACCGCTGAGATCATTGCAGCAGAGCTGGGAATCAGCAAAATTGAAATCGATCCTCGTCTGCGGGAAATGAACGCCGGGCAAATTGAAGGAACAACCGAAGAGGAGCGTCTCAGCAAGTGGGGACACGGCTGGAAGGAGCTGGAGCTTGGGCTGGAAGCGCCGGATCTGGGCATGGAACGCGGGGCAGCCTGCATTACCGAAATCGCGGATCGGCATAAAGGAGAAAGTATTCTGATCGTCAGTCACGGTGTGCTGCTGTACCATAGTCTCCGAAAGCTAGTTCCGGGCTTGTCGAACAGAATGGACCTCGGCAACACAGCTTTTACCGTTTTAGCCCGTGAAGGCGGCGTTTGGAGTTGCAGCTTGTATAACGGGAATAAACATTTGAATGAGTTCTGAAGCGGGACAAGACAACACGGGGTCATGCGGCCGTGCTTGGTCCGGCTGTTTTTTCTTTGCTAATTTTTCTAGGTAAAATGTAAAATGCAAAAAAACTTCCCTGTAAGCCGCCGGAAGACGGCGAACAGGGAAGTTAGATATGGATTTAAATTAACCAATCTTGCGGTTCTCAAGCAGATAAAGCTTGTCCCGCATGGCCAGGTGAAAATAAATGCTGTTCATCAGCTCCGGATTGTGCAGGTTTTCAGCTTCACGGATCCGGCGGAGTTTCACTTGGTCCGAACTGCACAGAAATTCAGTCATCCACAAACTTAAATTGGTTTCGGGTTTCATACCAAGTCCTCCTTAAGCGCTTTGAAGTAACTTCATGTTTCTATTATATCCAAGAGATATTAATATATTATTAATTTTCCATAAATAATTGATATTTTTAATTCATGCTGGTGTTTTTCTTGAGAATTAGTTATAATAAAAAGTATCGTAAAAGTTACGAAATAATCTCAACAGTAAAGGTGATCAGAGTGAAAGAGCAAATTCACCCTAAATTTCAACAGGTGATTTTTTTTGACGCAAGTGCAAACTACAAATTCCTGAGCGCGTCCACGAAATCTTCCAATGAAACTATGGAATGGGAAGATGGCAATACTTATCCGGTAATCCGCGTGGATACTAGCTCCGCATCCCACCCTTTCTTCACAGGCAGACAACGTAACAATGATGTTGGCGGCCGTGTAGATCGCTTCAACAAGAAATACAACCTGAACAGCAAATAAGTTGTTCAAATCAGAAGGCGTTTGCCAAACCGAAAGGTATGGCAAATGCCTTTTTTATTATACTTTTTAATAGTTATTAAGCGGGATTATTTCATTTGTCCTTGATCGGTTAGTAACTATTGAAGGGGCTTGCCCGTTAGGTTTATGAGAAGAAGACAGAGATCAGATCGGCAACAAGGAGGTTTTATGAGGAGAACAAAATCCGAACTCCATTATCCCGCTAAGTGGTATGTAGTTCTTATATTAGCTTTAGTCACAATAGTCTGCCTCAAAACTTTGTATGATTTCCAGCTGACCTCCGGACGCAGGCCTTATTTGTTTATATTCTGGAACATGTTTCTGGCCTGGCTCCCGGTCGTATTTATGCTGCTTATAGACTGGGCCCTTCAATTGGCGCCCGGGGGCTTTAGACGTTTACTGCTTGCGGGATTCGGCCTGCTGTGGTTAGGTTTCTACCCCAACGCCGCTTATCTGGTCACGGATCTGCTGCACGTATTTGCGAATTACCCGGTGGAGACATCCACCCGCTTCTGGCTGGAGATCCATTTCTGGGATCACCTGCTGGCGATGCTGCTGACGGCTGTGCTTGGCTTGCTGCTGGGTTCGTTTTCACTGCTGTCCATCCATGAGGAAGTCCGCCGGCGGTTTGGCGTTTTCCTTGGATGGCTGTTTGCGGGCCTTATGTTGGGACTTGGCAGCTTCGGCATTTATATGGGGCGTTTCGTGCGGTGGAACACCTGGGATTTATGGGAGAACCCGAGAATGATCCGTCAGGATTTGCTGGATTTAGTGAATGACGCTGGGCAGCGTTCCTTTGCGGTTGATTTTTGCATGAAGATGTTCATGCTGACGGCGGGCTTCTACCTGATTCTCTACTTTATCAGCTTTATGCAGGCAGGCCGGCGAGAATAGAATAGGTTGTACGCAAGCCTGCCAGGTGGCAATTTTTGAAACAGATATGTTATATTTTGATCAGGTCGTATCAGCAGCAACCAATAAAGAGCAGAGGATGGAGTTTACATTGATCAAACATATCGTTTTGTTTAAATTGAAAGATAATTCCCCGGAAAGCGTGGAGAAGACGTATGCTGTCCTGAACGGAATGAAGGGCAAGGTCGAGCAGCTGGTTGATCTTCACATCGGTAAAAACATCGTGGACACTCCGCGTTCCTATGATCTCTCATTAGAAGCAACGTTCCGCTCGCTTGAGGACCTTCAAGGCTACCAGGTTCATCCGGAGCACAAGAAGGTTATCGAGCACATCAGCGAAGTCCGTGAGTCGCAGTCGGTGGTCGACTACGAATTTTAATCGAGTCCGTCAGCAGCTGCTTTACTGAATGAGGGGGAACGTTCATGTACTATGTCAACCGCGAACAAATCGATTTGAGGCTGAAGGTACTGCCGGAGATCATCGAGGTACTCGGCAGTTCGGAACCAACGTCCGGCGAGGATTTGCTTCATCGTTATGCGAAAGAACGGGCTTTGCATCTGGCGCTTGAGGTTGTTACGGATGTGGGCAGCTATTTAATTGATGGTTTTATTATGCGCGATGCCAGCAGTTATGAAGATATTATCGACATCATTCATGATGAGAAGGTGATCGGGGATGAGCTTGTTGCGGTATTAAAGGAACTTGTCCGTCTCCGCAAGCCTTTGGTCCAGGAATATTACGGCCCGCTGACTGAACGCGGGATCCATACGTCTCAGCTCACCTCCGTACTGGAGCAGTTTGCGGTAAAGGTTCAGGACTATCTGGACCATGAACTTGCCCTTTAAAAATATATTTTCTCACTTTGTGACCGGTCAAGCCCATGCTGCTTATAATGAATTAAACATTAGGCATTCGCCCGGAAACGGATAGGGCGCGGCCGCAAAGGAGAGATGAATCATGGGCAAAGCAGGCAAAGGTTTTCTTTGGGGAACAGTGATTGGAGCGGTAGCCGGATCGGTAACGGCGCTTCTGTTTGCGCCAAAGCCAGGCAAGGAGCTGCGCCAGGACATCGCGGAAACTGCGCGTACTGCGGCTGAGAAGACCCACGCGGCAGCCGAGAAAGTCGGGGAGCACAGCGCTGAGCTTTATTCCCGTATCAAAACGGCTGCCGGGCATCTCGTACAGGACGTCCAATCCCGTTTAGGCCAAGAGAAAGAGCTTGAAGAAGAGGTTATTGTTTCTTCTTTTGAAGAAGATGCGGACTTCTCTGCTGACGATGATTTCCTGGATGAAACGGATGAAACCTTATGGGATGAAGAGCAAGCCGCTGAAGCTGTGGAGAAATAAGGGATGGATGGTTACGTTCATCCGACAGGCCTCCTTCCGGAGGCCTTTTTGGTACGCCCGGAGGGATAAAGGTGATGCTTTAAAAAGGGCTGTTCAAGAATGGCTAACCGTTAGGTACGCTTTAATTTATCTGTGCATAAAGTAACGGTGAGTCTTTCAAACCAATAATAAAGGAAGCGGTATGTTCGTGCATCAAGCCATCGCAATATTGGATTCAGGAGTGGGTGGTCTAACGGTTGTCAAAGAGGTGATGCGCCAGCTGCCCCGGGAAAAAATTATTTATTTTGGAGATACGGCCAGAGCTCCTTATGGACCACGTACTCCCGAACAGGTCCGCTTGTTTACGGAACAAATTGTAGATTTTCTGATTCAGTTCAATCCTAAAATGGTTGTAATCGCCTGCAATACGGCTACGGCAGCGGCGCTTGACTTCATCTCGGAGAAGCTGACGATTCCGGTCATCGGCGTCATTCATCCGGGGGCAAGGGCGGCTATTAGCGCTACTAAAACGGGACGCGTCGGCGTAATTGGAACGGTCGGAACGATACAGAGCGGAGCTTATACCGTTGCCCTGAAGGAACTGTCCCCTTATATTGAGGTGGTCAGCGAAGCCTGCCCGGAACTGGTTCCACTTGTCGAGCAGGGAGAATTTGAGACGCTGCACACCAGAGAGGTCGTTCGCAGATCCTTGTCAGGGATCAAGCAGTATGACATGGACTGCCTGATATTGGGCTGTACGCATTACCCTTTCCTCCGCAAGGCTATCAGTGAAGTAATGGGTCCGGGAGTGAAGCTGATCAGCTCGGCGGACGAAACTGCGAGGGAGATCAGCACAGTGCTGTACCAGAAGGGACAACTGGCCCGCGGAGTGGAAGCTCCAGTACACCAGTTCTTCTGCAGCGGCGATGCAATGATGTTCGAGCAGATCGCCAAGGAATGGCTGGTCGAAGAAATCCAGCTGACGCCGATTGTCTGGCATGTCGGACGAATGGCGGAAGATGTAGGGTAGGCAAAACGTTGTAAGGTATACGAATGTAAGGTATTCGAACGAATTCTCACTATTTTGCTTATGATGATGGCTCGCTTTCTGGCGCCGTTACCCGGCGTCAGAAAGTTCCATTATTATTTCTATTGTTATGCCCATTGTTATACCTATTGAGATTAAACAAATGGGGGAGTCCCTTTTAAAAGGGAAGATCATTTAGCAATTGGTGTGATCATTAATGGAAGCGTTTACTTTTTGCGGTATATCGGACAACATTGTGATCATAAAGTGTACCAAACAAGTGGAGGTGTTCTTGATATGATATCGTGTTACGGGGACAACCCGGAGCGTATTGTCCATATTGCAGATCAGAAATTCAGATATGCCGACTTCTGCCAGCAGTGCGGAAAGCTGCAGAACCGGTATTCGGTGCTTAAATTTGCTTCCATCGGCCAAAGTGTGCTTGGCAAGCCAATCTGGTGCGTCCGGATCGGCAAAGGTTCGCGGCATGTTCATGTAAACGCGGCGGTTCATGCAAATGAATGGATAACCTCTGCCCTGCTGCTGAGATTTCTGGAGGATTACGCCGCCGCGTTGGAGGATGAGGATCCGAAATCCTCTCTGGCTTCCAGCCGCAGGGAGGCAGAAGCCTGGTACAGCAACTACACCTTATGGGCGGTGCCGATGGTTAATCCGGACGGAGTTGATCTGGCACAAAATGGGGCTGTCCACTGCGGCTCTTACCGGTCCAGGCTGTTGGAATGGAATGGCAAGTCCGGCGACTTTACTCGCTGGAAAGCCAACATTCGGGGAGTCGACCTGAACGACCAGTTTCCAGCTTTCTGGGAAGTGGAGCGCGAAAGAAGAGGGCTGAACGGTCCGTCATCTCAGGACTACAGCGGACCCGCTCCGCTTAGCGAACCGGAGGCCGCAGCTTTGGCCGTGCTGACAAGAGGGGTTCCCTTTGAACATGTGTTGTCGCTGCACAGCCAAGGCAAAGAAATTTACTGGAATTACAGGGATTTCGAGCCGGCTGAAGCCGAAAATATGGCGGAGCGTCTTGCGGCGGCAGGTCATTACCGGGCTGTAAAGCTTGACGGAAGCGACGCGGGGTACAAGGACTGGTTCATTCAGGAGTTTCGGCGTCCGGGCTTTACGGTTGAGGTAGGGGAGGGTGTGAACCCGCTGCCGCCTGAGGACTTTGAGGAGATTTACCGGGCTGTCCATGCGATTCTGGCGGAAGCTCTGTCGCTTTAACTTTTCGAATATGCGGAAATGGGGTATCCTTACTGCAAAGGAGGGATAACCATGAAGTGGAGAAAAATCTGGTCGATCCGGCGGTGGGTCCATGTGTTCAAACGGCTGCCGGGTCTGCTTTTTTCATCCAGGGTGCCTTGGTCGGACAAGCTTCTGCTGCTCGTTCCCGCGGTTCTCTATTGGGTGCTGCCCGATGTGCTTCCTTTTATACCGATAGATGATATGGCTGTAACTTTGCTGCTGATGAACTGGTTTGTGGACCGGGTTGAGCGGCGAAATCCGAGCCTTCGTTAAATTCGGGGGAATTCGGCTTCCGTGCGCATTTATCCCGGGTTATACCGCTTTGGATACCCTGGTGGGAGAAAGGTTGTCCTTGCGCAGTACGGCCGGATTCTTTACAATAGGAATGTTAGTTCAGTTTTAGATAGCGGATTTCAAACAAGACAGGAGCGAATGCAATGAGTGTCAAAATTACCCGCAATGCGGCCAAAGTGATAAAGAGAGAACTCGATAAAGAAGAGAACAAAGACAAAGGACTTGCGCTTAAAGTATTCGTCACCCATGCTCATGGCGACCATGCGCATTACGGCCTGGATCTGGTTAAACCGTCCGAATCGGACCAAGTAATATCCACGGACAAAGAAATTGACGTCCTGATCGATCTTAGCGATCCTTTCCTGAACGGCGTGAAGATTGACTACCTTTATTTCCCTGAAGAAGGTTTTGTCATCACCAACCCGTCTCAAGGCAACCACGGCGATCACTGATCGGCGGGGAGCGGAGAAAGAATCATGGCTAACGACATTCGCGTATGCGATAAATGCAAGTTTACCCGGATCAAATCGATTGTGCCCAAGCTGCAGAAGATGGCCCCTGACGCTGAAATCAAGGTCGGATGCAAATCTTATTGCGGCCCATGCGGCAAGCGCGCCTTTGTTTTTATCAACGGACGTTATGTCAGTGCTCCAACCGAAGAAGAAGTGCTGGCCAAGGTTGAACCGTTTATCAAAAAAACCGTGCAATCGTCCTGACGTACTTTGAAGTATAAACACTTTGGAGCATAAACACTTTTGAGCATAAATAGCAAAGCACCCCTTAGATTCTCTCTAAGGAGTGCTTTTTTCTTGTTCAAATTGGCGGATCAGGTCGTAAGTAATCACCTCATCGGAGATTTGCAGCCGCTTCTGAGCCTCTTGGCTGCCGGCTCTGCACGATTCGATATTGACTTTCTCACCACTTTCTTCGCTGTAACAGGAGCCGTTCTCGAACAGGCCGTCCGGAGATGGAATGTAGTGGACACGTCCATCGGTGAAAGCTCCTGTCCGCAGGACAACCAGGTGGTTTGGATTCCCGTCAAACATGTTGTTGCCCATCATATATTTGTCAGCTGTAGAGACGCCAAGCAGATGCAGCAGGGAAGGAGCCAGATCAAGCTGCCCTTCAGCTTCCGTATAAGTGCCGGCTAGCTTGTCGTCAGGCAGATGGATAAACAGCGGCACCTGGTTCATGATTTTGTGCATGTCCAGCTCGCTCAGGCTGCGGCCAAGAAATTTCTCGTAATCGGCCTGGTCAGGAACAGAATTATCATGATCCCCGTAAATGCAGAGAATGGTATTGTCCCACAGTCCTTCGGCTTTCATCTGGTCAATCAGTTCACCGATCGCTTCATCAACATAATGAACGGCCTCCAGATAGTCACCGAAGATCGTTCCCTTAAAGGTGCCAACATCCAGCGTCTGCACCTTCTCCGGCAGGGTATAAGGGTGATGGCTTGTTAACGTAATCATAAAGCCGTAGAAAGGCTGTTGTTCTTCAGCCAGCATCCCAAGCGACTGCTTGAAAAATGATTTGTCTCCCAGCGACCAGCCGAGCGGCTCGTCCATCTGGTAGTCTTTTTTGCTGAAGAAACGATCATACCCCATCGAATTGTACATCGTCAGCCGGTTCCAGAAGCTGCTGTCATAAGCATGGAACGCAAAGGCGTGATAGCCATCTTCTTCCTTCAAAATTTGCGGCATGACGTCAAACTTGTGATCGGCAAACCGGGTGGCCACTGAACCGCTTGGCAGCGGATGAAGGGAACCGTTGGACGCAAAATCCGCATCCGAGGTCCGCCCTTGGCCTGTCTGATGATAATAATTCGAGAAATAGAGGCTCGTCTGCTGGAGTTTGTTCAGGTTTGGCGTCACTTCCTGGCCGCCGATCTGCTGCCCGATCATAAAGTTCATCAGCGCTTCGGTCTGAATCACGATCACGTTGTTGCCCTTGTATGCCCCAAAAGTGGCATTTCTGACGTCGCGGCTCTGCCCGGCTGCTGCAAACCACTGCTTCATCTCCTCTTTCTCCTGGGCAGTCAGCGGATCTCCGCCGATATGATCCTTCGCAAACCGGTAGATGTCGTAGAAGTGGAAACCGAGCAGGCCCGTCACATTATACAGGGACATGCTCCAGTAGTTTCCCGTAAAAAGTCCGGCGGCCCAGGTGCTCGTATAGGACTTGATCGGCCCTAGCGTAAGCGCGAGGCCCAGCACAAAGGCGGCCAGCCCGCTAGAAAGCCGGAGCAGCGTTTCTTTAGACCCTTTTCCTTTAAGTCCTTTTCTGTCCCCGCGATTGCTGCTGGCGCTGCCATTAGCGCTGTAAGAGCGGACAGAAGAAAGAGAAGGGGATGGGGAAGCCGTTTTCCAAGGAGCCGCTTGAACCCGATAAGGAGCTAGGCGGCGGCGCCGAAGGATTTTGTAAATGGGGAACACGACAATCAGGACGATCCAGTCTGCTGCAAACCGGAGGTCCGAGCCATGCAGCAGCGATTTGATGCTGTCGCCGAGTTCTCCAACCTGCCCTGCCTGCAGCAATACGGGAACGGTAATAAAATCCTGGAAATAACGGTAATAAACCAGATCCGAATAAAGAAGAGCGGTAAGCAGCAGATCCAGAATAAGCAGGGCGATGATTTCGGCGCGGACAGAAAGCCAGAGCGTCCAGAACGAGACCAGCATCAGAGAGCCGATCGCGATGACGAAGTCTGTCTTGTTCATATCAATATAACGAGCATGCAAATGGGCATGCAGGTACCAAAGCTTCAGTACCATGACGATCAGGAACAGAAGATAAACTCCGTATTTCCGGATCAGGGGCGGCAGCTTATCCGCGGGTGAGTCTTTTATAAACAAAGCATTCATAAACAGACAGTTCCTTTCCAAGAACAAATAACTCTACATTCAAGAACAAATAACCCCACGGTGTGGGGCGGACGTTGTTAGGACAGCTTCGCAGCTCCGGCAGGAACAGACCTCGTCCGGGTTCCGTTCCTGCGGTGGCTGCACTTAGGCTGTTTAATCCCGGTTCCGTGGCGGAAGCGGGCCAAGGTATTGATAATACTGACATTCGATTCGTCCGTTGAAGAGCTTGCGGCGTTTGTCCGCCGGACGGCCGAAATCCTTTTCAAAGGTTGGAGTTGGGCTGATCGCAAAAAAGGACCAGGTCGGCATTTCAGCGGATAACCTTCCCAGCTGGGAAATCAGCCTGCGGATTTCCTTCTCATCGCCAATCCGCTCCCCGTAAGGAGGGTTGGTGATCAGACAGCCGTATTCGCCAGTTTTGGTCATGCGTGCGGCAGGCTGCACATGGAATTTGATTTCTTTGGCGAAGCCTGCGGCTTTGGCTGCCGCCTGGGCGATTTCGATCGCTTCCGCATCCATATCGCTGCCAGTGATTTCAAGCGGAATTGAATCGTCTACCGCATCAAAAGCCTCTTCCCGCGCCTGCTCCCACAGCTCCTCCGGAATGACCGGCCAATTCTCCGAATTGAAGGAGCGGCGCAGACCCGGCGCCACGTTCCAGCCGATCATGGCCGCTTCAATCGGCAGCGTGCCGGAACCGCAGCAAGGATCATAGAACGGGCGGGAAGGATTCCAGCGGCTGAGCTGGATCAAAGCGGCAGCAAGCGTCTCCTTAAGCGGAGCTTCGGTAGCGTGCTTGCGGTAACCCCGCTTGTGCAGGCCGGCGCCTGTCGTGTCCAGCGTCAGGATCGCCACGTCATTTAGCAGAATGACTTCAATGACATAACGCGGGCCGTTCTCCGGGAACCATTCCGTATGGTAGGTGCCCTTCAGCTTCTCGACAATCGCTTTCTTGACGATGCCCTGAGAAGCGGGAACGCTGCTGAGCTGCGATTTGTGCGAACGTCCCTCCACTGGAAATTCGCCATTCGCCGGAATAAAGTCCTGCCATTCAATCGCTTTGGTGCCTTCAAACAGCTCATCGAAGGTGCGGGCCTCGAATTCGCCCATCTTGATCAGCACGCGGTCCGAGGTGCGCAGCCATAAATTGCAGCGGCAAATATCAATCAACTCGCCGGGGAACGTGACCCGGCCGTTTTCAACTTTTACATCGGTGTAGCCCAGTTCTTTCAATTCGCGGGCAACGACTGCCTCCAGACCCATCGGGGCGGTGGCGATTAACTCCAGTTTGGATGCCATGAATGTTCTCAACTCCGTTTATACTTGTAGGGATCGTCCAAAAACCATACAATCTAGTATATGGGAATGTGACTGAAGATACAAACCAAAAATGCATTTGGAATTTTGCTTTTATATAAGGAGGATACGGTGATTACACCTGAACAATACAGTGAAGAGCTTTATAAGGAAGACGAGGCGCTGATAAACGTCAAACGTTCGCTTGCCGAAGCAGGCATACAGGACGTATCGGTAGCCGCAGGCTACGGCCGCCTGCTGACGATGCTGGTGCGCATGTCCGGGGCCAAAGCGGTGCTGGAGATCGGCGCCCTTGGCGGATACAGCGGTATCTGCCTGGCCCGCGGATTTGCCGGTGAGGAAGGACGGCTGGTGTCCCTGGAGATCAGCGACGTTAACGCCGGGCTGGCGAGCAGGAATATGGAGGCCGCCGGTTTCGGAGGCGTAGCCGAATACATGATCGGCGAAGCGCTGGACAGCATAGAAGAATTGGAGAAGCGCGGCGACCGGTTCGATTTGTTTTTTATTGATGCGGACAAGGGCAATTATCTAAATTATCTGGAAAAAGCTATCGCGCTCGCCAATCCCGGCGCCATTATCGTCGGCGACAACACACTGCTTCGCGGACGTACCCTGAATCCGGACAAGAACGGTCCGTCCGTAAAGATTATGCGGCAGTTCAATGAGCAGATCGCATCCAATCCGCGGCTGATGAGCACCTTTCTGCCGGCGTATGACGGCCTGGCTCTGGCCATCGTCAAGTAGGCTCGCCATCAACATGAAAAGATCCGCCTTTGGAAGAGGTTTCTCAGCCAAGGCGGATCTTTTTTTGGGTCTTTGAATGATCTTTTCGAATGATTTTTCAAATGATCTTATCGGAACGAGGTTTGCTTGTGCTTGTCCTTGTGGGCGTATAATTTCATCCAGACCCAAACAGTATTCAGGAGCAGCAAAACGCCGGAAATGACGAACAGCCCTTCGATCCCGATGTAGCCGGACAGAAATCCGCCGATCAGCGCGCCTAGCATATTGCCGAGGGCCAGTGTACTGCTGTTGAAGCCGAAGGCCCGGCTTTCCATGCCGTCAGGGGTGTACATGCGGATCAGGGCATTCACGCTCGGCAGCAATCCGCCCATACAGACGCCCATCAGGAAGCGCACGGCGGCCAGCTGCCACACCGAACCGACGAAAGCCTGCGGGATCAGCGTGATCGAGGCGCCGATCAAAGCGAACGTCAATATTTTATGAGCGCCGACCTTGTCGGAGAATTTGCCGAGGATCGGTGAAGAGATCATGTTGGATAAACCGGTTACCGCACTGACGAATCCCGCCCAGAAGGGCAGGTTAAGCGAAGATCCATGCAGCTTCTCCACATACAAAGGCAGAATCGACATCGGGCTGATCATCGCGAACTGCAGCAGGAACGTGACGGCGAACAGGGCAGGAAGCTGCGGTGTTTTGCCAAGCTCCCGGAAGCCGGCCAGCACGGACACTTCATCTCTCTTCGCTGCTTCCTCCCTGTCGAACTTCTCGCGGACGAGGAAGAGGGCGAGCAGCGAAGCGGCGAACAGCAGAGCCCCGGTTATGTAAAAGATCGGGCGGAAGCCGACATAATTGGCCATAAGTCCGCCAAGCAGCGGCCCCAGAATCGTGCCGGCCACGGTGCCGGACTGGATGATGCCCATGGCGAAGCCGATGTTTTTCTTCGGCGTTGTGCTGGAAATCAGGGATACAGCGGCCGGATTGAAGCCGGAAATCGTACCGTTCAGCATCCTCAGCACCAGCAGCTGCCAGGGAGCGGTTGCAAAGCCCATCAGCGTAATGACAACCGCCATGCCGAACCCGGAGCGGAGCAGCATAATTTTTCGGCCGTATTTATCGGCAAGTTTGCCCCACAGCGGCTGGAACATAAACGAAGTGGCAAAGTTGGCGGCAAAGATGAGTCCGGCCCACAAGCCCAGCGCTTTTTCGCCTTCGACATGAAGGTTTTGCGCTAAATAAAGAGACAGGAATGGCGTGATCATGGTCATACCGGCATTAACTAGAAAAGCTCCAACCCAAAGCACCATGAGATTGATTTTCCAGGTTTTCAAAGGGCTTCACTTCCTTTCTGTATGTCGATTCAGGCAGCAGTTCAAAACAGCCGGTCCATGCAATTTTTTTAGTATACCATATTTTACATACCCCGGAGCTCCGGAAGGTTCGGAGTTTTGTCAAGGCTTGCCGGTTTGTGATGGTTGTTACTTACTTTTGAAAAGGGCATAATGTACTTTAGGGATTCTTTTGAGATGGAGGCTTTCTTTCATGACATATAACGACCGTTTTATTCGCGCCTGCTTCAAGCAGGAAGTAGATCAGCTGCCAGTCTGGTACATGCGTCAGGCAGGCAGATACGACCCGGAATACCGTAAAATCAAAGAAAAATACAGTCTGCTCGAAATTTGCAAGCAGCCTGAGCTGGCCGCAGAGGTCACGATGATGCCTGTCCGCAAACTCGGCGTGGACGCGGCTATTTTATATTCGGATATCATGAACCCGGTCGCTTCGATCGGCATTGATTTTGATATCGTCAAAAATATCGGTCCCGTCATCGATAATCCGATCCGCACAGCGGCGGACATTGACCGGCTGAAGCCGATTGATGTCGAAGGCGATCTGGGGCATATTTTGACCACGATTGAATTGTTGAACCGGGAGCTGGAGGTTCCGCTGATTACATTCGCGGGGGCTCCTTTCACCATTGCCAGCTATCTGATCGAAGGCCAGCCTTCCAAGAGTTACATCCGCACCAAAAGCATGATGTACGGCGAGCCGGAGCTTTGGCACCGATTAATGGATAAGCTGGGCGATATGGTGATCACTTATTTGCGTGCCCACGTGGCGCACGGCGGACAAGCGTTCCAGCTGTTCGACAGCTGGGTTGGAGCGCTTGCGCCTAAAGACTTCGAGCAGTTTGTGCTGCCGACAGTCACCCGTATTTTTGCCGAACTTCAGGATTTGAATGTGCCGAAAATATATTTTCCAGGCGTCAGCTCAGGCGAGCTGCTCCCGACGCTTTCCGGACTGCAGGCCGATGTCATCGGACTGGACTGGCGTGTCTCCCTTACGGAAGGCCGTAGAAGATTAGGCGGCAAACATGCTGTACAGGGCAACCTGGACCCTTATGTGCTAACGGCGCCAATGGAGGTTATCAAACGCCATGCGGCCGCCATCATTGATGAGGGCGTTCAGGAGCCGGGTTATGTGTTTAACCTCGGGCATGGCCTGTTCCCTGAGGCTTCCCTGGAGAAACTCCATGAATTAACCCAATTTGTTCATGAATACTCTGCTGAAGCGATCAGCCGCCGCGGGTTGTCTATGCAGAGCAAATAAATTCAGATCAATATTGCAATCAGCAGTTTATTATAAAAGCCAAAGGTGGTTTTCTCGATGAGCAACAAAATCGGTGTACTGGTTATGTCCTACGGGACTCCCGCAAGCATGGACCAGATCGAAGCTTATTACACTCACATCAGAAGGGGCAATCGCCCGACAGAGGAGCAGCTTAAAGAGCTGACCGACCGGTACGAAGCGATTGTCGGCGGCGTTTTCCCGCTCAGAGCTAATACGGATCATCAGACCGAATCCTTGCAGCAAGCCTTAAATAAGCTGACGGAGGAAGGCCGCGTAGACGCTGAATTCGTCTGTTATCAGGGATTGAAGCATGCGGTGCCTTTCATTGAAGACGGGGTGGAGCAGATGGCGAAAGACGGCATTAAGGAAGCTGTCGGCATCGTGCTGGCTCCTCATTATTCTGTAATGAGCGTGGGCGGTTATATCAAACGGGCTGAAGCTAAAGCGCAGGAACATGGCATCGCCATGAAGTTCGTCAAGGAATACCATTTGAACCCTTCGCTTATCGAAGCGATTAGCCGTAAGGTTTCAGCCAAGCTGGACCAATTTGAAGAAGCGGGTGCCAAACGCGATCAGGTCCGCGTCTTGTTCAGCGCGCACAGCTTGCCTGCACGCATTCTGGACATGGGCGATCCTTACAAGGATCAGCTGCTGGAAACGTCCAAAGCGGTGGCGGATAAGCTGGGCATCGAGCATTGGCAGTTCACCTGGCAAAGTGCAGGACGCACGGCTGAGCCTTGGCTTGGTCCAGACATTCTGGATACGCTTAAATCGTTAAGCACAGAGCAGGTAGAGGACGTGCTGGTAGCGCCGGTCGGCTTCGTTTCCGACCATTTGGAAGTGCTCTACGACCTGGATATTGAGGCTAAAGCGATTGCCAAGGAAATCGACATGCGTCTGGAACGGATTGAAATGCTGAACAGTGATCCGCTTTATATTCAGGCATTATGCGAGTCCATCACTGATGCTTTGGAAAAGGAATGATCAGGGTGAGCGAAGCTTCTTCAAATCATATTATTATTGTCGGCGGTGGCCTTACGGGGCTGAGCGCTGCGTTCTATATCCGCAAGTTTTACAGGGAGAAAGGGCTGCGTCCCGCTATAACCGTTCTGGAAAAAAGCAAGGTAATGGGCGGTAAGATCGAATCGCTGCACCGTGACGGATTTGTGATCGAGAAGGGGCCGGATTCCTTCCTGGCCCGGAAGACGGCGATGATTGACCTCGCCAAGGACCTCGAAATCGATCATGAGCTTGTTCAGCAGAATCCGCATTCCAAAAAGACGTACATCGTCAGCCGCGACCGTCTGCATCCGATGCCCGGCGGGCTGGTGCTTGGCATTCCTACGGAGCTGAAGCCCTTCCTGAAGACCGGATTAATCTCCGGTCCGGCCAAGCTGCGGGCGCTGATGGATTTTCTGATTCCGGCCCGCAAGGGCTCCGGGGATGAATCCCTGGGGAATTTTATTGAACGCAGACTCGGAACCGAGGTGCTGGAGAACGTGACCGAACCGCTGCTGGCCGGCATTTATGCCGGGGATACACGAAACCTCAGCCTTCAGGCGACTTTCCCTCAGTTCGGGGAAGTGGAGAAGAATTACGGAAGCCTGATCCGGGGGATGATGACGGGCCGCAAGCCGGTCGAAACCCATACGGGAACGAAACGCAGCGCTTTCCTGACGTTCCGGCAGGGGCTGCAAAGCCTGATCCATGGCTTGATCCATGATTTGGACGATGTGGAGCTGCGGACGGAAAGTGAAGCCGTCTCCTTCACCCGGACAGGGACAGGAGGATATCAGGTTACGCTTGCAGGCGGCGAGCAGCTTTATGCCGATGAAATCGTCGTCACCTCGCCAGCCTTTGCTGCTGCCCAATTCCTGCGCGGCCATGTGGATACGTCTGCGCTTGAAGCCATTAACTATGTTTCGGTGGCCAATGTGGTGCTTGCTTTCGATAAAGCGGATTTCGGCGAAGAATTCGACGGCTCCGGATTCCTGGTTCCGCGCAAGGAGAAACGCAATATTACCGCCTGTACCTGGACCTCGACCAAATGGCTGCATACCAGCCCGGACGACAAGGTGCTCTTGCGGTGTTACGTAGGCCGTTCAGGCGAAGAGGAGAACGTGTTCCTGCCGGATGAAGCGCTGACGGAGCTTGTCTTGAAAGATCTGAAAGAGCTGATGGGACTTCAAGCTAAACCGTTGTTTGCCGAAATTACGCGCCTGCCTAAATCTATGCCGCAGTATCCGGTGGGACACTTGGACAATATTGACCGGTTTCAGAAGGAGCTGCGTGATAAAATTCCGGGCGTTTATGCGACCGGAGCTGCTTTTAGAGGTGTCGGCCTGCCCGACTGCATCAAACAGGCCAAGGAGCTGGCGGAAGAGATGGCGGAGCGCCAATAGACAGCCTGCGACAAAACACGACTTAAGAACTGAGTAAATAGAACCCTTTGCTGAGGCGGGGGTTCTATTTGTTCTTTGCCGGCTGGTATAATAAAATCAATTTGGTGTATGAAACCATTTGATGCTGTTTTTCGTCTTGTTAAGGACAGCATGAAATGGATTTCTAAATGGATTCCTAAAAGGATTTCTAAGGGAGACCTTATACCGGGATTGAGGAGTGAACCATGTACCCACCTAGATCAGCAAAATACAAACAGAAAAAAAAGCAGAAACAGCAGCGGCAAACGAAGGTTTGGTCGATCATTAACCTTACGCTTATTGTCGCCGTTTGTTTGGTAGGCCTTTATATTTATTACAGTTCAAACGATGCAACCACGGCAGATTCGGGCCCGGCGGCATCTGATTCCGGAAACGGGACAGAATCATCGCAATCCGGGACTTCGGGAGACCATGGAACGAATTCGGGAACGGGATCAGTCGATGGCCAAGGTTCATCAAATCAGTCGTCCTCACCGGACGAAACAGGCTCCAATCCGGCTGGAGCTTCCGATCGTACCTCAAACAGCGGATCCCAGGACGGCAGTGCCAATCCTGATCCTTCCGGCAGGGGTTCCTCCGTAGCGGCGGGAACAAACCCGGTATCCCAGAATTCGGAGCAAGGTCAGCCTGCTGGCAATACGTCTGCAGGTTCTCCCGACGATTTGGTCCTTCACTTTGGCGGGGATACGCTGTTTTCTGGCAAAGCGGAGACAAAGCTGGAGAACGCCGGATATGATTATCCGTTTCAATACGTGAACAGCTTGTTTACACAGGACGATCTGACCGTGCTCAATCTGGAAACGCCTGTTACTTACGGCGGCAAAGGAGCATCGGATAAGCAGTATGTCTTCAAGTCCTCACCGAAAGCGCTGGAGGCGATGGCGGAAGCAGGAGTGGATGCCGTGAACCTGGCGAACAACCACACGCTGGATCAAGGGGAGGAAGGACTTCTCGATACGCTTGATCATTTGAAAAATGCAGGCATCGCCTCGGTTGGAGCTGGCGTTAATGCCGATCAGGCTTATGCTCCCCAATATTTTGAACGCAAGGGGATCAAAATCGCCCTGTTCGGCTTCAGCCGCGTGCTGCCGAAAGCCGACTGGGCGGCCGGCGCAAGCAAACCAGGCATCGCCGGGGTTTATGACCCGACCCGGGCTTATGCGGCCATTAAAGCTGCGCGCCAAAAAGCCGATCTTATCCTTGTCATTACGCATTGGGGTAAGGAGCGTGTGCAGCAGTTTGACGACACGCAAACGGCTCTGGCCCACGGGTTGATCGATGCGGGCGCCGATCTGGTCATCGGCGGGCATCCTCATGTCCTCCAAGGGCTGGAGCAATATAAAGGAAAATGGATTGCCTACAGCACAGGCAACTTCATCTTTACCCGGTCAACTAATGAGAAAACCTGGGAAACCGCCGTGTTCGAAGCCCGCTGCAGCAAGTCGGGCAGCTGCGGTATGAAGCTTATTCCTTATACAGCCGAGCTGGCCCAGCCGGTGCCGATGCAGGCTGAAGACGCGGCCAAGCTGCTGCAGGAGATTCAATCCCTATCCCCCGGGGTAACCGTTGACAAGGCAGGGAATGTTTCAGCAGGGTGAGGACCGGTTAGGACATAACCGTAGCGCAATAAGCGAACAAGCCAACAGGAGACAGGAGACAGGAGACAGGAGACAGGAGACAGGAGACAGGAGACGTTATCTTGGAGAGAGAAAAATAAAGTCGCTGTCCCTGCGGAAGGGAGCGAACGGAGATGAACCGATATTGTGCCGCCCACCGGGGCTACTCCGGTGTAGCACCTGAGAATACGATGGCTGCAGTACGCATGGCCATGGAAGAACCTTGCGTAACCTGGATGGAAGTGGACGTGCAGATGTCCAAGGATGGCATTCCGGTCATTATCCATGATTTTTCGGTGAACCGGACGACGAGCGGACGCGGGCTTGTCCGCGAGAAGACGCTCGCGCAGCTGAAGAAGCTGGATGCCGGAAGCTGGAAGTCTTCTTTCTATGCCGGTGAGAAAATTATGACTCTGGATGAGCTTTTGGACACCGTTAAAGGAAGATTGAAGCTCAATCTCGAAATAAAAACTCAGGAAGGGATGTATCCCGGCCTGGAGAAAAAAATGATTCAAGCCGTAAGAAGCCGGGAAATGCAGCAGGATGTCGTCATGACTTCCTTTGATGTCAATGCGCTCGGCAAAGTGAAATTTGAGGATCCCGAGATTCAAACCGGGCTGATTTCGGACCGGCGCACGCCGGAGCTTTTTCGGAGACTGAAGGACCTGGGATGTAATTTCTTATCGATGGCGCACCGGAAGATTGACGACAGGCTGGTTGCAGAAGCCATAAGGAAAGAGGTCCGGATTATGGCCTGGACGGTGGACCGGCCCCAGTCGATGCTCAGGCTGGCTGCGCTGGATCGGAACATTCTGATCTGCACCAACAAGCCGGGTGTATTCCGGGAAACTTTTATTGAACCTGCGGCAATCAAACCAAGAAGAAAATGGTGGAGACTGGGAGGCAGATTGTAATGGTGCAAAATGTTTATTGTGTCGGGAGAAATTATAAGCTTCACGCAGAGGAACTGGGCAACGAAGTGCCTACCGAACCGATGATTTTTCTGAAACCGAGCCATGCGGTGGTCAAAGCGGACGGCAGAGAGCTGCCGTTTCCCGCGGATCAGGGAGAAATCCATTATGAAACGGAGCTTGTCATCCGTATCGGACGCCCTTATGAGAAAGGCATGGCTGTCCAGGACCTGGTCGACGTAGCGGCTCTGGGCATTGATTTTACGCTGCGGGACGTGCAGTCCATTTTGAAAAAGAAAGGCCAGCCGTGGACGGCAGCCAAAGGGTTTCTGCATTCGGCACCGATAACGTCCTATTTTGCCTTCCCGGACAAGGAGGAGCTGGAAAGCAAGGATTTCACTTTGCTGCTTAACGGCAAAGAAGCCCAGCGCGGCAACGTCAAAAATATGATCTTCTCCCTGCAGGTCATCGTGGATTATATCGCCGAGCATTACGGCCTTGGCGAAGGCGACTTGATCTTCACGGGTACGCCGGAAGGCGTTGGTCCTGTGGCTAAAGGAGACAAGCTTGAGCTGGCCTGGGACGGCCAAGTTCTGGGCTCCTGCATCATCGGCAGCAAGGAGAGCTAGAGCGTGCTTCACTGGCTGATCGGCTTTGCGGGAGCGGCGGTGATAGCGGGTCTTGCTTACTTGAAACGTTCCCTGTCGCTGTCCGGTCTGATTGCGGCCGTGATCATGGGGACGATCTATTACGGAGCAGGCAGCGCCTTCTGGTTTGGGATTTTGCTCGTCTTTTTCATTACGTCAACCGTGCTGTCCAAATGGAAGAAGGACCGGAAAAGCGAGCTGGAGAAATCGTATGCTAAAACCGGAACACGCGATGCCGGTCAGGTGTTCGCCAACGGCGGACTTGGTATGCTGATCTGTCTCGGCTATGTGATTGCTCCTAGTTTGTTGTGGGTTTATGTTTTTGTCGGCGTCATGGCGACGGTAACGTCCGATACCTGGGCGACGGAGCTTGGCGGCCTCAGCCGCAAACCTCCACGTTCGGTGCTGACGGGCCGGGTGGTGCCTAAAGGCACTTCCGGCGGCGTCTCGCTTATGGGCAATGCCGCCTCATTGGCCGGCGGCTTGTGCATCGGGCTTTCCGCCTGGCTGCTCCTGCAGCTCGGCGGAGGTTTTTCAACTGTGGGAGCGGTGGGAGCGTGGGCGCTTTCGCTGCCGGGGCTGCTGCTGTCAGGCGGTATCGGCGGTTTTGCCGGAGCCATGGCCGATTCCGTGCTGGGAGCAACGGTCCAGAAGATGTACCGCTGTCCCATTTGCAGACAGGTCGTGGAAGTGGAGCGTCATTGCGGGCACGATACGGAATTGTACCGCGGCTGGTCCTGGATGACCAATGATGCGGTCAATTTGATCAGCTCCGCTGTAGGAGGACTGGTCGCTTTAGGGCTGGGCTTCGGGTTAGGTACTTGACCCGGCCCGGCTTTTTTAAGTATAAAGAAGGGTAAGTATAACAGTCTTGACTGCCAGAGTTTTTGGGGAACCTTGTTTGCTCCTGGACTCTTCTGGCGTTGAACGTAAATTTTGCACACCGTTTATTCCCGAGCGGAATAAACAGCAAAGCGGGAAGGCAAGGAGAACAGATGAACATATTAACGGCCGAAGGGCTATCCAAAAGTTACGGAGAAAAGGTTTTATTTGAAGGCGCCTCATTTGGCATGGAGGATCAGGATAAAATCGGGCTTGTCGGCGTTAACGGCACGGGCAAGTCGACTTTTTTGAAAGTGATCGCCGGGCTGGACAGTCCGGATGCAGGAAAGGTTGCCGTCAATAACGACGTAAGAATCCGCTACCTGGCTCAGAATCCTGACTTCGATCCGGAAATGACGGTGCTCCAGCAGGTCTTCCGCGGGGAAGGTGAAGAGCTGCGCTGCGTTTACGAATATATGGAGACATTGAGAGAGCTGGAACAGGGCGGGGACAACGAGGTTTTGCAGGAGAAGCTCGTCCGTCTCGGCCAAACGATGGACCGCCTTCAGGCTTGGCAGCTGGAGAGCGAAGCGAAAAGCGTTTTATCCAAGCTGGGCATTCACGATTTTCACCGAAAAATGGGCGAGCTGTCCGGCGGACAGCGCAAGCGGGTGGCGATGGCAACGGCTCTTATTCAGCCGTCCGAGCTGCTCATTCTGGACGAGCCTACCAACCATATCGACAACGCGTCCGTAGCATGGCTGGAGCAATACCTGCAGAAACGCCGCGGCGCTTTGCTGATGATTACGCACGACCGTTATTTCCTTGACCGGGTCTGCGACGTCATGCTGGAGCTGGATCAGGGCAAGCTGTACCGCTATGAGGCCAATTACAGCCGGTTTCTAGAGCTGAAGGCGGACCGGGAGGAACGCGAGGCGTCGGCCGAGCAAAAGAGGCAGAACCTGCTGCGCAATGAGCTGGCCTGGATCCGCAGGGGGGCCAAAGCCCGATCCACCAAACAAAAAGCGCGGATCGACCGCTTTGAGAAGCTGGTCGAGCAGGCGCCCGGCCAGAAGGCGGCTTCGCTCGACATGTCGGTAGCTTCCTCCCGCCTGGGCCGCAAGATTCTGGAGATTTCGGAGCTGCATTATGAGGTGGAAGGCCGCACGCTGATCGGCGATTTGACCTACACCGCGGTGCCGCAGGACCGGGTCGGCATCGTCGGGCCCAACGGCAGCGGCAAATCGACGCTGCTGAATCTGATCGCCGGCAGGCTGCAGCCGGGTCAAGGTTACATTGAGCTGGGGCAGACGGTCAAGCTCGGATACTACACGCAGGAGCATCAGGAGATGAAAGCTGAGCAGCGCGTGATCGAATACATCAAAGAAGAAGCGGAAGTGGTAACGACGGCCGACGGATCGCGCATCACGGCTTCACAGATGCTGGAACGATTCCTGTTCCCGTCCGCGCTGCAGTGGACGCCGATCGGCAAACTTTCAGGAGGAGAGAAACGTCGCCTGTACCTGCTGCGCGTACTGATGGGCGCGCCGAACGTCTTGCTCCTGGACGAACCGACAAATGATCTGGACATTCAAACGTTAAGCGTGCTGGAGGCTTATCTGGATGAATTTCCGGGAGCCGTGTTTACGGTATCGCATGACCGCTTTTTCCTGGACCGCACGGTCGATAAAATCATGGCCTTCGAAGGCGGCGGCCGGATTGCCGTTCATGTCGGCAATTACAGCGAATACGCCGAACGCACGGGCGGCGAAGGCGGATCCGCAGCAGCCGGGAATGCCGGTGTGGGCGCTGCTCAAGCGGCCTCCGCTTCAAAGGGCGGCGCTTCCTCCGGAAGCAGCGGTGTTGGCAGCGGTGGCGGCGGGCGGGATGGCTCGTCCCAGCGCAGCGAAAAGCTGAAGTTCAGCTATAATGAGCAGCGCGAATTCGATGCCATAGACGGGCTTGTCGAAGCGGCCGAGCAGGAGCTTGAGCGCATAACCTCCGAGATGGAACAAGCGGTCAGCGATGCAGCCCTGCTGCAGGAGCTGATGAAGCAGCAGCAGACGGCCGAAGCCGAGCTTGAGCGCCTCATGGAGCGCTGGACGTATTTGAACGAGCTTGCGGAGCGGATTGAAGCGCAGCGGGGGTAGAACTAGAATAATCAACTCATAATTTTAATAAGTTTCGACTTAAAACGGCGGCAGCCTGGAAATGGGCTGCCGCCGTTTGGTTTATGATCCATTTTGGGGATTGGCCGATCAAGAAGCCTTATCTCTCCGTCTAGGGTTGCCGGCTCGGATTCAAAACCTCCCGCCCGCCCATATAAGGCCGCAGCGCCAGCGGAATATAAACGGATCCGTCCTCGCGCTGATGATTCTCCAGCAGGGGAATGAGAATGCGGGGCGTTGCTACGGCCGTGTTGTTCAGCGTATGGCAGAATTGAAGACAGCCGTCCTCCTCGCGGTAGCGGATGTTGGAACGCCGGGCTTGAAAGTCTTGCAGGTTGGACGACGAATGGGTTTCGCCGTAGCTGCCCCGGCTCGGCATCCACGTTTCAATATCGAATTGCTTGTAGGTCTTTTGCGACATGTCGCCGGTGCATACGGCCATGACCTGGTAAGGAAGCTCAAGCAGCTGAAGGATTTCTTCGGCGTTGGCCGTGATCTCCTGCAGCAGGGCTTCCGACAGCGCCGGGTCATTGCGGCATATGACCACCTGTTCCACCTTCGAAAACTGATGCACCCGGTACAATCCGCTGGTATCGCGGCCCGCCGAGCCGACTTCGCTGCGGAAGCAGACCGAAGCCGAGGCGGCTTTGACCGGTCCTTGGCTCAAGTCCACTAGGTCCCCGCTAAAATACCCGATCAGAGGAACCTCCGAAGTGCCGACGAGCCAGCGCTCCTCCCCGGCAATCGGGTAGGTCTGGTCTTCGCCCAGCGGGAAAAAGCCCGTATTTACCATGGCTTCCCGCCCCACCATCAACGGTACCTCGAGGAAATCAAACCCTTTGCGCTCCAGCACGTCCAGGGCAAGCTGCTGCACAGCCCGCTGGAGACGAAAGCCGTCGCCCTTCAGATAATAATTTCGGCTCCCGGCAACCTTCACCCCGCGCTGAGTGTCCAGAATACCGAGCATACGGCCCAGTTCTACATGATCGCGGAGCTCGAACCCGAACTCCGGCGGCAGGCCCCAGCTTCTCACCTTCACATTGTCCGCATCCGATACCCCAACCGGCGTATCCTGCGATACGATGTTAGGCACGAGCAGCAGCAGGCGTTTAAATTCGGAGTCGGCCTGGCTGTACGCTATCTCCGTTTCCTGAATCCGTCGCTTGTTATCAGCAATTTCCGCCCTTAACAGATCGGATTTTGCCTGTCCATCACGCTGCATCGCCGCCCGAATCTCTTCCGTAAGCCTGTTCCTGTTTTGCCTGAGCCGTTCCAGCTCCGCCAGTTCGGCTCTTCTGTTCTTATCCCGTTCCAGCAGCTCCTTGACCGACAGCGAAATCCCTTTGCGGTCTGCGGTTTGCTGCACCTCGTCCGCATGCTCCCGAATCCATTTCATGTCTAACATTTCACACCGTCTCCTTTGTCCTGTAAAAATACAAAAAGCGCCCTCGTCTTTTGGGACGAGGAGCGCTTTGGACTCGCGGTGCCACCCAACTTGACCCTGCCGAGAAAGCGGCAGGATCCTCTTGGTTCCGCGGTAACGGGCGGTGCCGGTTAACTTAGGAGAGCAGATGCGTCAGCATACAGACTCTCTTGACGAGAACGCCTCCGAGTTGGAATCTCTTCACAGGCGTGATCCGAATATGATTTGTATCAGTATAGCTAAACAGAAGAGAGAAGGCAAGGGGCAGTTTAACAGGACTAACGGCTTTTGAGAAAATAGACGTCAGCGGATGTTCCCCTGAAACAGCCGATCTCGTTCCTGTTAGAAGATTAGGCGTTGATGTAAGCACCAAGCAGACGAGCGGTATTGATAACGGCTTGCTTGGTGGTCCGCTCCATCGCATGGGAAGCATGCACGCCAGGACCGATCAGCGCTGCACGGATATTATGGCCGGCGCGCAGCGCAGCCGAGGCGTCAGAGCCGTATTGCGGGTAAATATCGACCGCGTAAGGGATGTTTTCCTGTTTCGCCAGGTCGATCAATTTGCTGGTCATCTGGTAATCATAAGGCCCGCTGGAATCTTTGGCACAGATGGATACGTCCGTCTCCTTGCAGGACAGATCGTCGCCCATACAGCCCATATCCACGGCGATCATTTCTTCGATGCCTTCCGGAATATAGGCGGCTCCATGACCTACCTCCTCGTAGTTGGAGATCAGCATTACTACTTCACGTTTGGGCGTCCAGCCGCCTGTTGCGGCTGATTCGAGCAGACCAAATAGGGCTGCAACGCTCGCTTTATCATCGATGTGACGGGATTTCACGAAGCCGCTATCGGTCACGACAGCACGGGAGTCAAAAGAAATAAAATCGCCGTTGTTGATACCAAGCTTGAGCACATCGTCTTTGCTGTTCACCAGCTCGTCGATGCGAACCTCCATGTTCTTCTCCACACGCGGAAACTCGCGGGCGTCACCGTATACGTGAACCGAAGGATGCGTGCTCATGATGGTGCCGGTATAGACTTTTCCGTCCCGGGTATGGATCTGGCAGTATTCATTTTCGATGCTTTGCATCATAAATCCGCCGACTGAAGAAATTTTAAGCGTACCCTGCGGCGAGATGGACCGGACGATGGCGCCTAACGTATCGACGTGGGCACTGAGACAAAGCGGGTTTGAGCTGCTTTCGCCTTTCAGGCGGAGAATGGCGCCGCCTTTGGCATTGAGTTCAAACGGAATACCCAGCTTGTCCGCTTCTTCTTGAATCAAATTAATAATGTGGTGCGTGAAGCCGCTTGGACTTGGGGTATCCAGCAGTTTCTTGAGCAGGGAAATGACGTAAGGTTCATTAATCTTCATGAATGAGAAAGCCTCCTATGTATAAATTATCAGCGTCCAGTTTCCTTGTCATCGGCACTGGTCTGGCCGGGCGAGATCTGGCTGTCTTCAGCAGAAAGCGGAACAGAACCAGCAGCAGAACCAGAGGAATCAGCAGGGCTGGAAGAATCGGCCGGCACCTTGTCCGGATCGTAGCCCGTTACTTCCTGAATATGAGCGAGTTTGGCATTCAGCTGTTTGATCTGGCGCTGCTGACGGTAACCGCGGTAAATCCCGAAGGCGCCAACGATAATACCGCCAAGCAGAACAGAGCCTAGAATCAGCAGAATCAAAGGCAGCTTCACAGAGCTGAACAATAAATTCACCTCAACCTGCTCGACGTTAATAACGGCAAAGACGGCGGTGATCAGGGCAAAGATTAAAGCCAGAATCAAAGACCATTGAATTTTCAATAGAGAAACCTCCTTCTCTTAGCGCGGGCTGCGTCATCTTTAAGAGGGCTAACAACGTCTTTAAGATGGTAACAGCATCTGTAAAAAGTATAAAATCCCTCACCCCGGGGGCAAGGGATTTATTTAACACCGTTCTACCTGCGATTACTTCGTCAGCTGCTCCATTTGGGCAATGACGTTCTCGAACACGCTCATCGCTTCACGGATCGGCTGAGGCGAAGACATGTCAACGCCGGCTTTCTTCAGAATGTTGATGGAATAGTCGCTGCCGCCGCTCTTAAGGAAGCCGAGGTAACGGTCAACGGCAGGCTGGCCTTCTTCAAGAATCTGCTTGGAGAAGCTTGTAGCTGCAGAGAACCCGGTTGCGTATTTGTATACGTAGAAGCTTCTGTAGAAATGCGGGATACGTGCCCATTCCATTTCAATATCCTTATCCACGGCCATATCGTCGCCGTGATATTTCTTGTTCAGCTCATAGTAGATCGAAGACAGCTCCTGAGGCGTCATCGACACGCCGGCTTCCGCGCGCTCGTGTACGATCTTCTCGAATTCGGCGAACATCGTTTGACGGAAGACGGTTGTACGGAACTGATCCGCGTAATAAGTGAGCAGGTACAGCTTTTGTTTCGGGTTGTCGGCATGCTTCAGCAAATAGTCCATCAGAAGGGCTTCGTTGGTTGTGGAAGCGACTTCGGCCAGGAAAATCGTATACTGCGCATCCCGGTAAGGCAGCGCTTCATCCGAGAAATAGGAATGCAGCGCATGGCCCATTTCATGCGCCAGCGTAAACATGCTGTTCAAGTTGTCGTTGTGGTTCAGCAGCACATAAGGATGTGTGCCGTAAGAGCCCCAGCTGTAGGCGCCGGTCCGCTTGCCTTCATTCTCATAAACGTCGATCCAGCGGTTGTTGAAGCCTTCCTGCAGCTTCGAGGAGTAATTCTCACCCAGCGGCTTCAAGCCCTCGATGCAAAGCTTCTTCGCTTCTTCATACGTAATATCCCATTTGTACTCTTCAACGAGCGGCGCAAACAAATCGTACATATGCAGTTCATCCACACCGAGAAGCTTCTTGCGTAGCTTCATATAACGATGCAGAAGCGGAAGACTTTCATGGATCGTGCCGATCAGATTGTCGTATACATCCTTGGAGATGTTGTCTCCGTACAGCGACATTTCCAGAACGGAAGGGTACTTCCGGGCTTTGGCGTAGAAAATATTTTTGGTGACATTGGCGCTGAGCGTAGCGGCCAGTGTGTTTTTTTGCTTGGCGTATGTTTCATATACAGCTTTAAAGGCACGCTTGCGAACTTCCCGGTCAGGGCTTTCCAGGAACTGAATATAACTGCCGTGTGTAAGCTCAACCTCTTGACCGTCGGCGTTTTTAATTTTAGGAAACTTCATGTCCGCGTTGTTCAGCATGCCAAAAATGTTCTGCGGAGCCTGCGAGATATTGCCGACCTGGGCCAGCAGCGCTTCCTCGGCTTTCGAGAGCACATGGGCTTTCTCGCGTTTGATTTCGGTCAAGGTAAATCGGTAGGCCGCAAGTTCGGGACTCTCAATCAATTTGTCCAGTTCCGCTTCCGGCAGCGATAAAATTTCCGGCGTTACAAAAGAAAGGGCTTCGCTGACTTCAACGCTCAGCTTCTTCGCTTTCTCCAGCAGCGCTTGATATGTAGGGTCGGCTGTATCCTCGTCATGGTGCAGATTGGCGTATACATACAGCCGCTCTGTAGCCTGACCGAGACGGTCCTCAAGTTCGAAAATGGCTTTAATCTGAGGGGCGCTGTCCAGCTTGCCCTCAAAATCGGCCACCTTCTTCAATTCTTTCTTCAGATCCTCATAAGCTTGGTCCCATGCCTTTTGATCGGGAAATATATCCGACAAATTCCAGGTGTTTTCTTTAGTGACTTCTGAGCGTTTAGGCAATGTACTCACGTTTGGTACCCTCCTTGAAAGAATATATGAAGACCTGTCGTCCCGAACCTCTTTGTCAGCGGAACCTGCCTCCACGGGCATAGATGCCGTCAAAAGACAGCAGGCAAGCAGAAGGGAAACAGCTTTCGCTTTCTTCATCTCCAGAGCCTACTTTCATTTTTGACAACTAGTATGCTCCGGGTGGCTGTCAATTATTTGGAGGTTCGCTCAAAGCGCGGGATTTCAGGGAAAAAAACTCATAATGATGAGGATAAAAGCAACTACCACCATAATCAATGAAAAAAGAGCCAGCCCACGCTTGAATTTCGGCGGGATGTTGTTGCGGCTCATCAGGACTATTAGCGCAAGCGCAAAAGCGACAATAACAAAAATCGTAACATCAGAGGAATTCATAACGTCTGTTCCTTGACTCCTTCAATATAAGATCGTGATCCCCGTAATTCGCCTTACACTTCCTGAAAAGCCTTCATCAATTCCTCCCATTCCTGCTCACGGCCGGCAAAATCCTCTTTGGGAAAACGCTGCTGGGCCCAATTCATCAAAGCGGGACGGCTGAGGAAGGTGTGGCATTCTTCGCCCCATTGGTCCGAGATCTCGCGAAGCACCAAAGTTTTGCCCTGGACTTCAACGGTCATCATATTCCATTTGTCATTTTTGTAAATCTCATGCTTTTTAATCATCTTGCGAATTCTCCATTCTTAACTCCTTGTATAGGGAGTCTTCTTTAGGAAATCTTTTTTGTAAAATCATAACCCAGCGCCTGCGGGAAAGCAAATAAATCAAGGAAGGACGCGGCTTTTATTATGTTGGAATCCAGCTGCAAGCAAGCCAAGCAAGCGCTTTAAATCGCTCATTGCATTATGATTAGGGATGAAGTATAATACAGTTATTCGTCCCCGATGACGATATTTTTAGGAGGTTGTTCACTTGAAAGGTACAGTTAAATGGTTCAACGCAGAAAAAGGCTACGGCTTCATTCAAGTTGAAGGTGGCGAAGACGTATTCGTACACTTCTCGGCTATCCAAGGCGACGGATTCAAAACTTTGGACGAAGGTCAAGAAGTTGAATTCGAAATTACTGATGGCAACCGTGGCCCTCAAGCCGCTAACGTAATCAAATTATAAGAAGGCCTCCGCGCTTAAGCGGATAACTTATAAAGTTTAGGTTTCGGCACATGATAAAGGCACAGCTCCTTGCGGGCTGTGTCTTTTTTTGCCGTTTAATAAGGCAAATCCCTCTCGTCTCTTGTATAATGATAGATAACATTTACCTATGGGGGCGGGAAGCGGATCATGGGAACCTTTGAATTTGTTTTTGATCAGAGACTGGGTATTAAGCTTCCGGATTTCACACAGCCGTATGAAGCTTATTCCTATCAGGAGCAGCTTGAAATTGTTGAGAATTGGGAAGAGATAAGAGGAAGGATTCCTTCAAGGGTTATGGAGCTGGAACGGATGATTGAACATAAGCTGCATCAATTAGGCAATGAAGATAACTTTGAATTCTCTTGTGACTTAAACCGGGAAATCGCAGATTTGGCGAGTATTATCAACGATCTTCATATCTGGTACAGGGTATCCGCTGACGTTTCCTCAATTAAACCGCATTTGTGATATAGTTAATTTGTAGAAAGTTATAGGGCATATTATAATTAGGATTGTTTTGTTACGGGTAACCCGACAACGTTGTGGAGGCAAAGCATTGATAGAACTTAACAAGAGCCGCCATCAAGTGCCGAGCGATCCGCTCCGTCTGATGAGCCGGGTATATAAATTCATATTGCCAACCGTCAAGACGGAGTTGAGCCGGATAAGACAGCATGCTTCTATAATTCCCGATCCAGAACTGCGCAAGCAGGCTTTGGCCAGCATCCAGACCAAAGAATTCCATTGCCAGGGCGGCAGTGTATATGCGGCGGCCAATCTTCCGCAGCGGCATGTGCTGATTCCGTTAATCGTAGCTTTTCAGACGATCAGCGATTACCTGGATAACCTTTGTGACCGCAGTACATCCATGGATGCAGACGATTTCCGCCTCATCCATCAGTCCATGCTTGACGCTGTTATTCCTGACCGTGAGCCTGCGGATTATTACGCGCTTCGCACGGAGAAGGAGGATGGGGGATATCTCATCGGACTGGTGAATCAGTGTAGGATGTGCATTCGGGAACTGCCGGGTTATTCTGCGGCACAGCCCTATCTTGTAGATCTGGTAGGTTTATATATTGATTTACAGGTGTACAAACACATCAAACCGGAAATGCGCGAGCCTGCGCTGCTTGCCTGGAGACAGAAACATCAGGAAAGGGCTCCGCACCTTCATTGGAACGAGTTTGCGGCAGCAACCGGCTCGACGCTCGGCATGTTTATGCTGTTTCTGTCGGCCTGTGATCCTGACCTGGATGAGCAAGCGGCCTCAACGGTTCATAAGGCGTATTTTCCACATGTTTGCGGTCTTCATATTATGCTTGATTATTTAATCGATCAGGCTGAGGACCGGCTGGGCGGGGATTTGAATTTTTGCAGTTATTATGAAAGCGACAGCGAAACGCTGACCCGGATTGAAATGATTGCGGCATCGGCCAGACAGGATATTAAATTGCTTCCGGTTTCTTCCTTTCACCGGATGATTATAGAAGGGCTGCTGGCGTTGTATCTTTCGGATCCAAAGGTGGGCCAGCACATGGAAATCAAGGAAGTATCCCGCAGGCTGATGAGGAGAAGCCCGCTTACAAGGCTATTCTTCTGGGCCAACAGCAGGTGGATACGAAAGTTTCTGTAGCAAATCAGCTTAAGCTGCGAAACATCTCTTCGGACGTTGCGAGCTCTCCCCCGGGCTTATGACGAAAGGATTGGGTTTATTTCATTTGAGGAGGAAAACATATGTCAGCAGTAAAAAAAATTGCAATTTTAACGAGCGGTGGCGATTCCCAGGGAATGAACGCAGCAGTGCGCGCCGTCGTCCGCAGCGCTATTTTTCATGGGATTGAAGTTTATGGAGTTCAAAGGGGTTATCAAGGACTGCTGAACAACGATATTTTCTCCATGGATATTCGGAGCGTCGGTGATATTATTCAGCGCGGGGGAACCATTCTCCAATCGGCACGTTGTCTCGAATTCAAGACCCTTGAAGGCCAGCAGAAGGGTGCGGCCATTTTACGCGAACGCGGCATTGACGGACTGATCGTGATCGGCGGGGACGGCTCTTATCAGGGGGCTGCCAAACTGAGCGCGCTTGGTATCAAAACGATGGGTCTGCCGGGTACGATTGACAACGATATTTCCTTTACGGATTATACAATCGGATTCGATACCGCCGTTAATGTTGTGGTGGACGCTATTAACAAATTACGTGATACGATGTCTTCGCATGAACGTTCTTCGGTGGTTGAAGTTATGGGCCGCCACTGCGGGGATATTGCCCTGCATGCGGGACTCGCTTCCGGTGCGGAGACCATTCTTATTCCGGAGGTTCCTTACGATCTGAATGAGGTTGCCGACCGGATGAGACAAAACTTCGAGCATGGTAAGAGACACAGTATTGTTATCGTGTCTGAAGGGGTTGGCCGTGGTGAAGACGTGGCCGATGCGCTCAAGGAACGTTATCCAAGCATTGACCCTCGTGTAACGGTTCTGGGGCATATCCAGCGCGGAGGATCCCCAACGCCGTTTGATCGCAACCTTGCAAGCCGTCTCGGCGATTTTGCCGTTCGGAAGCTGATCGAGGGCGACTCCAACAAAGCCTGCGGCGTCATTAATGGACAGCTTGTGGCAACGGATATTGAGAAAGTCGTCAAAACGAAAAAAGACTTTAACATGGAGATGTACGAATTGGCTCAGCGTTTGTCCCAATAAGGGACTTTGCTTGGCTGCGATCTCCAATGTAGAAAGGCCTTTAGGAAGTTATGTCTTCCCGAAGGCCTTTTTTGTGCTCCTGGCTTTGGCGTGGATGATTACTTGGCTGTAGGGAAAACTTAAACTCAAATGTCCTTACAGAGTACACAACCGGGAGAACAAACCTGTCATAGCGTTTTTAATCCTTGAAAAATTGGATAATAACACCTTATAAGGTGTTATTATGATGTGGGAGCGGATTTTGTGACCAAGATATTCCTGGGCCGCACTTCGATTATTTGTGCTGTAATTATTCTGTGTACAGGTTTTATCCTTTCTGCTTTAGAATCGGTACATGATACCGCTACGATGTATGCTGGAGGCGGTTCTTTTACGTACAGCATCTTTAATATCAACTGGTTCTGGTTCATTGTGCCTGTAATTCTGATTGTGATTGGTTTTTCTCTCCTATACTCGCGCGCGAGGAATAGAAGGGCAAAAAGGGTTCCCAGCTTGGGAACCCTTTTTTATAGCGCGTTAGGAGGGCAGCCGAAGGGCCTGCCGCCGCTCTACCTGTCTTAATCGGAACAACAGCAGAACGGCTGCAATCGCAAGGCCGGTGATCAGGCCGACCCAATAGCCGTAAGGGCCGAGGTCTGTATATTTAGACAGAATAAACCCTAAAGGCAAGGCGGCGCCCCAATACGAAAGCAAAGTAATCCAGAACGCTGAGTTGACGTCTTTGTACCCCCGAAGAACACCTTGAACCGGGGTCGCAATCGCATCGGAGATCTGAAAGAATATCGCGTAGATCAGAAAATGTTTCGTCATGGCGATCACAGCGTTATCGGTGGAATAAAGCTCCGCCACATCTTGGCGGACGATCATAAGAACGGCGGCGGTGATCAGCGACAGCAGAGCTGCGGAAATGACGCCGATTCGGCCGTAAAGCTTGGCGTCTCTCAGGCGGGATGCCCCGGTTTCATAGCCGACGAGGATCGTCAGGGCTGAACAGATGCTGAGTGGAATCATGTACAGGGTCGAAGCGAAATTGATGGCCGATTGATGGGCAGCGATGGTAATCGTGTCAAATCCGCTCATCAGCAAGGTTACGGCCGCAAATACGGCTGTTTCAAAGAAGATCGCGAACCCGATCGGCACTCCGATCTTAAGCAGCTCTTTCCATTTGGCCAGGGAGATCCGGTACCAGTTCCGCAGAAGATTATATTCCCTGAAAGTAGAGGTCTGCCGAACGATAAACAGCGCCAGAATGAAGATGCACCAATAGGTGAAAGCGGAAGCTACCCCGGAACCGATGCCGCCGAGTTTAGGAAATCCGAATTTCCCGAAGATTAGCACATAGTTAGCTGCTACGTTGATAGGCAGCGAGACCAGAGTGACAACCATGGAAATCCGGGTTTGACCCAAGGCGTCGATGGAGGATCTGAGCACGACATATCCGAACAGCGGAAGAACTCCCGTCCCCATAGCCGTCAAGAAATAAAAGGCGACATGGTGAACCTTTGGCGTTAAATGCATGGCATTCAGAATCGGGGAAATCAGCAGCGCTCCCGCTGCGATGACGATTAACCCGACAATAACCGCGAGCATCAGGCCCTGCATGACCTGATAGGCTACTTTGTTCTTGTGTCCTTCGCCGATCAGATGCGAAATCACAGGGGTTACTGCCATTAAAATTCCGCTTAATCCGGTTTGAACAGGCACCCAAAGGCTTGATCCAACGGCAGCTCCGGCCAAATCCTCAGGACTGGCATGACCAGACATGACGGTATCAAAGAAGGTCATAAGCGACATCGTAACCTGGGTAATTAAAATAGGGATCAAGATCTGCAGGAAAAGGATATATTTCTGTTTAAACGTCGCTGTTGGTTTCATAAGATAATTAAAAGCTCCGATCCATAAAAGGTTACAAGTCATGTAAAATTTTATTCAAGTGAAATTCTATTTTAGTAGATCCGGCTCATTTTGAACAGGGGACAATTAGCCAATTTAAAAAAGCCGCCTCCATAGGAGACGGCTTTCATTCCAAAAAACCTAAGGCTCTTCAATTTCAAAAAGAGTAATGCCCTTTTTTTAATGAAGCAAACTTGTGTTTTGATGTTCGCAAATGCTGTACTGCATAATTTCCATCGCATCTTCTTGTTCCAACATTTTAAAGCCGTCTCTCAGCATGATGATGGAATCCAGTTCTTGTTGTTTGAAGAACGGCAGCATGTCGGGAAACCACTTTATGACGATTTGTTCCAGTTTGACCGTTTCCATTTCCACAACAACCACTCCTTCTCCTTTGGAATCATTCGTTCTGCAATAAACAGAATCATTCAAGATCATCGGAAAAGCAAAGTCTGTGAAATTAGGGACCGAACAAGTACAACTCATAAAAAGGTGAAGAACCGGCGCACGTTTATTGTATCACAACTCAGGGATAAAAGCAGGTAACATCTACCCGTTTTACGATAGGCTTATACCTGTTTCGCGATAGGCTTGTTCCTGTTTTACAGGAGGCTCGCCTGCAGCCTTGCCTTAAGTTTGCCTGTGTGCTAACGTCTGCGAAACGCTCCCATAACGCCGACCGTCTCCACAATGTTCACGAATGCAGTAGGGTCTGTTGCTTTTATTATTTCACGAAGTTCTGCCAGTTCATACATGGTAGTGACTGTCATGAGCATATCTTTTTCCTTATGTGAAAATGCTCCTTCCGTTTTGATCAGCGTTACGCCACGTGGATGAGTCAGTAATCGTTCGAGCAGGGCCTGCGATTCATTAGTGATGATGTAAACCGTGATCTTGATATGCCCGACATGGATGAAATCCAGCACTTTGCCCGTGATATAAAGCGAAAGGATGGAGGCCAGTACTAGATTCCAGTCTTGATTGATATACCCCATGGCCAGGATGACCAGCGCGTTCATCCCGACAAGCACGTTGCCGATCGGGAAATCCCGGTACCTGGTAACAATGGACCCCAAAATATCAAAACCGCCCGACGATCCGCCTACCCTGAAGGATATGCCGCTGCCAAGACCAACCAAAACGCCACCAAACACAGCTGACAGTATGTTATCGGTAGCTACTGCTGTACTTGGAATGACTGCTACAAACCAAGTGACGGAGACAACGGACAAAATGCTGAGCAGAATAAAACGTCTTCCAAGAAGGAAAAGCCCCGCTATCAGCAGCGGGATGTTGAAGGTAAAATATAAAATACTCAAATTAATAGGCGTTATATAATTGACCAACATGGACAATCCGGATACTCCTCCGCTTAGCAGCTGATGCGGAACGAGAAACAGATTGAAACCTGCTGCAATCAGTGCAGCTCCGATAATAACAACTAAACCATTCCTTATTTCCTTAAGCAAAGACTTTCACCTCATCGTTGAATTTACCTTTTTAGAGCAACTGGTGTTTTGTGAATGTTTTGTGATATACTAATAAAGATATTCTTGAGTAGGTAGTGATTTCCATCTACGCAGAAGAGACCGGAAGCATTGTTTCATTTGAAACCGTGCCGTTTAGATATGTTTAAGATCGTCCTAGGTTGAATTTAGTTTGTCCGTGAAAAATTTTAGGTTCGTTGGGACAGTCTATAAACGTTTACCGCTACTTAAGAATAACGTCAAGATTGTGGAGTTGTCCACCATATAGAAGGAGTTTGAACATATTGAGCACATTCTCAGAATTCGGCCTTGAGCCAAAGGTATTGCAAGCTATTACGGAACTTGGTTTTGAAGAAGCGACACCCATTCAGGCTAAATCCATTCCGTTTGCAATGGAAGGCAGAGACCTGATTGGCCAGGCACAAACGGGTACAGGTAAGACAGCTGCATTTGGTCTTCCATTGATTAACAAGATTCCACGGGAAGAAGAACGCATCGTTGCACTGATCATGGCCCCTACTCGTGAGCTTGCGATTCAGGTTGCTGAAGAGATCGGCAAATTGTCCCGTTTCAAAGGAATCCGTTCCCTGCCTATTTACGGCGGTCAGGATATCTCCCGTCAGATCCGCGCTTTGAAGAAGAAGCCGCAAATTATCATCGGTACACCAGGCCGTTTGCTGGACCATATTAATCGTAAAACCATCAGACTGGACGACGTGCAAACGGTTATTCTTGATGAAGCGGATGAAATGCTGGACATGGGCTTCATGGAAGACATTCAGGCGATCTTGAAAATGGTTCCGGATGAGCGCCAAACAATGTTATTCTCTGCTACAATGCCGCCGAATATCCAAAAGCTGGCACAGCAATTTTTGAAAAATCCGGAGCATGTATCCGTGATCCCTAAACAAGTCAGCGCTCCTTTGATCGACCAGGCTTATATCGAAGTGAACGAACGTCAGAAATTCGATGCCTTGTCCCGCTTGCTTGATATGGAATCCCCTGAGCTTGCTATCGTCTTCGGCCGGACCAAACGCCGGGTTGACGAACTTGCCGAAGCTTTGCAGAAGCGTGGTTACTCTGCGGACGGCCTGCATGGCGACTTGTCCCAGAATCAGCGCGATACCGTAATGCGCAAATTCCGTGACGGCAGCATCGATGTCCTGGTAGCAACAGACGTTGCAGCCCGCGGTCTCGACGTTTCCGGTGTAACGCATGTCGTTAACTTTGACCTTCCGCAGGATCCGGAAAGTTATGTTCACCGTATCGGTCGTACAGGCCGTGCCGGTAAAGAAGGCGCAGCTTATTCCTTCGTTACCCCGCGCGAAATCGATCATCTGCATTTCATTGAACGGGTAACACGCCACCGCATTCCACGCAAACCTTTGCCAAGTATTGCTGAGGCAATTGAAGGCAAACAACGGATTACGGCTGAACGTTTGATCGATATCGTGGAAAGCGGAGAGCTGAACGAATATAAAGGGATTGCGATTCAATTGCTGGAGCAATATGATTCCGTCAACCTGCTTGCAGCAGCCATCAAACTGGTGACAGGCGGCGACAAGAACGAGAACTCTCATATCGAGCTGACTCCGGAAGAGCCAATTCGCGTGAAACGCCGCAAACCGGATATCCGTTCCAGCGGACGCAAGCCTTCCGGCTACGGCAACCGCAGCAACGGCGGCGGTTCTTACAAACGGGACAACCGTGAAGGCCGCGGCTTCGGCAGCGGCAAAGGCGGTTACAGCAAAGAAGGCGGCGGTCGTGACTACAATCGTTCGTCCTCCTATGACCGTAAACCTCGTCCAAGCGGCGGCGGCGAACGCCGGCCATACAACCGCAGTGAAGAGAACAAATAAGCAGAGTCTCTAAAGCTGAAGAGTGAATGAACAGGGCAGTGCCACCCGGCGTTGCCCTGTTTTCTTTTTTTTGAGGCAAGATAGAGGAATTCTCTCAAGTTGTGGAGCTTTTTTTGTGAATTAAACCAAAGTTTTAAGCGGTTTTCAGAATTTACCGCGTGCCAAACTGGATTGCTAATGTCGAATAAGGTATAGTTAAAGTAGAGACAGTTTATGAATGGCGAGGGGGAGGACTTACTTGGAGTTTAGAGGAGTTATGGGCGGCTTGTACCGCATCACGGAATGGATTATGAGAATCGCAGGCAGCAACCTGCTTTGGCTGGTGTGTTCATCTCCGTTTTTATTTTTTCTGCTGACTAAATATTTGATGATTGTGAATGGACTGGAGAATGACGCATCATCGCTTTACGCCATGGCAATCTTGGCACCGTTTACATTGTTCCCGGCTACGGCGGCTTTGTTTACGGTAGTCCGCAAATGGGTCATGGGTGAGTCGGATGTGAGCGTTACCCGAACCTTTTTTAGAGGTTACAAAGAGAACTACAAACAAAGTATGATCGGCGGGATTTTCTATACCCTGCTCTTTGTCATTATGGTGATCGATTATCGGGTTTACATGGTCAAGACGCAGAATCTGCAACTGATCGGCATCATTATGCTGCTGCTGCTTATTTTGCTGCTGGTTTCCTTGTTTAACTTCTTCTCGATGGTGGCGCACTATCATTTGAAAACAACGACAATGCTGAAAAATGCGGTGCTTCTGACCATCATACGTCCTTTCCGCTCGTTCTCTACACTGGCGGGAGCTGCGGTGCTTTTGTTCCTGACAGCTAAATTTACCTGGCTGATTATTTTTGGCACGGCTTCGCTTATTGCCTGGCTCGCATTCCTGAATTTCTTTGCGACTTATACCAAGATGCAGGCTCAGATTGCCAAGATGAATGAAAAGGCCGAAGCGAAGGCGGCGGCGGAAGCCAACGGTTCGTTAGAAGCAGAAGAGCCTAACTCCGATGCAGGCCAGGATAAAGATCCGGATAAAAGATCATAATCATGAGGTCCTAAGGGTTCTGGATCGAAATAAGCTTTGGAGATTTTTTCAAGCGCGGAATCCCCGGTAGGTTGGTTTACTTTTACCGGGGCAAGCTCTATAATGAATATACATCCTGCGATGTGCGTTGCGGTTATTTGTTGTTTTGAACCAATGACAATGTCTAGGGAGACTTATATGTTCCAAACTGCTGGAAAGCCCTATCTACATGATAAGGGGAATTCAAAGGTTTGGCTGCGGTCACCCACCTGCTGAGCAGGTTCACGGACACTGTAACCGGACGGCATATGCGGGACCCTAAACTTATTCATTATAGCGCCGATCCGCCTTTGGGCTGGATGGGTGCTTTTTATTTTTGTGAATGTTACAATGACAGCAAATCATGATATTGTCGGATTTGACGGAGGAGGAAACGGTTTTGTCGCTAAAAAGAACGTTAACCGGGTTGTTCCGCAGTGTGGAAGGAACGAGTGACCGGGCAAAGGTGCCTGAGCTGAAGACACGTTATTATCAGCTTTCCAAAGATAAATTGTGGGATGAGGTCAGCTCCACACTCAAGAAGGTGCCGGGCTACAAGGTCGTTCATGAAGTGCCTTCCGTAGGCGAGATCTTGCTCGAGAAAAGAACGGCTTTCGGCCGGGTCATGGATATTACGGTTTCTCTCGTCGGGACCGGCCCTACACGGAGCGCGATTGACATTTATTCCGCTACCCGCGGCTCTTTGGGTGACCTGGGGGCAAATTACCGGAATATTCAGGGATTGTTCAGCATATTAGATAAGAAGCTGAGCCGTTACAAAACATCGGCCTGATTATGAGCAATTAGGTCCTATAATGACTGAACTATAATGACTGAATAAAATAATAAAAGCGAGTCCGATATGCCGGTGCTCGCTTTTATTGTTATTACGGGATCTTGACTTACGGGTCTTGAACCCGTGGATATACGTTGTTTTTCTACTACAGAAGTGCTTCGACAGCGGCGATGGCTTTGTCGTAATCCGGATGTTCGGACATTTCGCCCAAGTATTCAACATAGCGGATCGTATTGTCCGCATCGAGGACAAAGATGGCACGATGGTCAAGCTGGAATTCCTTGATCAGAACACCATACGCTTCGCCAAAGGATCTGTGTTTGTAATCGGATAAAGTGATGACACGATCGATACCGGCAGCTCCGCACCAACGGGCTTGAGCAAATGGAAGGTCTACACTGACCGTAAGTACAGCTACCTGGTCGCCGAGATCATGGCCTTCTTGGTTGAAACGGCGTGTCTGAGCATCGCAGACACCGGTGTCCAAAGAAGGAACGACGCTGATTAGCTTGATTTTGCCTTCGAAATCCTTCAGGGAAACTTCTTCAACCAGGCTTTTGCTGAGCGTGAAGTCAGGCGCTTTATCACCGACTTTAAGTTCAGGACCTACCAGTGTGAGCGGATTACCTTTGAAAGTAGCAGCATTTGCACGTTCTTGTGCCATTTTTATATTCCTCCTCTGGTTCATCTGTTAGAGAAACACCAAGGAAAGCTCGAAATGCAGGGTCTTTCGTTGGTATTTCGTGCCAAAATCCATTATAATCGTTTTGAAAAGCGCTTGTCCAATAAAATGAAAAATGCATCACCAAAGGAAGGTAAGTATGATATTTATTCGTTATGAGAACTGGAGAAGTTATCTGAAATATTATCCGGTTACTTCACTAATCCTGGTCATTAATCTGGTTATGTATTGTGTTCTGCTGTTTAACGGCGGAGCGGGCAATATGGAAACCCTATTCCGCTTTGGGGCCGTTGGATCTGAGCTTCCGTACAGCCAGGACTGGTGGCGGTATGTGACCGCTATTTTTCTACATCTGAACTTCTCGCATCTCTTGTTTAATTGTTTTGCTATTCTAGTATTTGCGCCTCCGCTGGAACGTTTACTGGGCTGGTGGCGGTATTTACTCGTATATTTGGTAAGCGGGGTGCTCGGCAATGCACTGAGTATGGCCTTCTACCGGCACGCTATGGAGTATACGCTTTCCGTAGGCGCTTCAGGCGCAATCTACGGGGTATATGGGGCCTTTTTATATATTGCCCTTTTACAGCGCAACCTGATCGATGAAGGCTCCAGAAAAACGCTTTACGCGATTCTGCTGGTAGGAATCATCTTTTCCTTCGCCATGACCGGTACGAACTGGATGGCCCATTTGGGAGGTCTAATCGGCGGATTTTTTGTATACGGGCTTTTGATTCGTCTCACCAGACGTTTTAAAACTTAACCATTATTTACTTTAGGCAAAGCGATGCAATTCGGAAATGGAGCGAACAACCGAGTGGAACTAAGACAACTGCAGTATTTTGTTAAAGTAGCAGGCAAGGAACACGTTACACAAGCGGCGGAGGAGCTGCACGTTGCTCAATCCGCAGTCAGCAGGCAGATTCATCAGCTTGAGAAAGAGCTGGGAGTAGAGCTGTTCAAACAGAAAGGCAGAAATTTGCAGCTGACAGCGGTCGGACAGCTGTTCTGCACCAGGGTCGAATCCATCCTTAAGGATCTGGACCGGGCCGTTGCTGAGGTTCATGAGTTTCTGGATCCGGAACAGGGGGAGATCAGGCTCGGGTTCCCGCACAGCCTTGGCGTTCATTTGCTGCCCGTGATCATTGCGGAATTCAAGAAACGGTATCCGAATGTCAAGTTCCGTTTCAAGCAAGGGATGTTTACCACGCTGATCCGGGATGTGACGGAAGCCGAAGTGGACTTGGCTTTTATTTCTCCTTTCCCGGATCATCATGAACAGGTATCGGGGGATGTGGTGCTGACCGAGGAGCTGTTTGCGATCCTTCCTCCCGGTCATCCGCTGGCCGGTGAAAGCGAAATTACACTGCATCAATTGAAGGATGACAAGTTTATTTTATTCAGCAAAGGTTATTCGCTCCGGCCGATTGTGCTTCATGCCTGTCTGGAGGCGGGGTTTACGCCCAAAATTGCCTTTGAAGGCGAAGAGACGGATACGATCCGAGGTTTGGTGGCGGCAGGAATGGGCGTAAGTCTGCTTCCGGAGATGGCTTCTTACCATAACGGAAACCTGGCTCCAACCCGGGTGAAAATATCAGCTCCCAAAGTAACACGTACGATTGGCCTTATCTATCGATCCGATGACAAGCTTCCGCTTGTCGCTCAGTCATTCCGAACCTTCCTTCTGGAGCATTTCAACGTCAAGCCCTGTCCGGAAGCTGACAAATAACGTAAAACAAGAACACCCGCAAGGCCATGGGCCCTGCGGGTGTTCTTGTTTTTCCTGATGTTTCCGTATAAATTATTCTCGGTTATTGTTGGTAAAGATAAGGATATAGCGCAGAAGCTCCAGTACGGAGATAAGCGCGGCAGCGACATAGGTCAAAGCAGCAGCGTTCAGCACTTTGCCGACGCTTTTGGATTCGCTAGGGGTGACATAACCTTGCTCCAGCATAATTTTGCGCGCGCGGTTACTGGCGTTAAATTCGACTGGCAGTGTAATGAGCTGGAAAGCCACGGCCACGGAGAAGAAGATAATGCCGAGTCCAAGCAGATTAAAGGCGCTGAACAAAATGCCGGCAATCAGCAGAAAAGGAGCAACGCCCGATGCAAAGTTCACAATCGGGAAGATGCGATGTCTGAGCACCAGCATCGGATAATGAACCTTGTGCTGGATGGCATGACCGACTTCATGGCAGGCTACGGAAACGGCGGAAATAGAACGTTCGTAATAAACCGGTTCCGACAGACGTACAACTCGGTGAATCGGATCGTAGTGGTCTGTCAGGCTTCCGCGTACCGGTTCAATCGGCACATCATAAAGTCCGTTGGCATCCAGCATGCGCCGTGCGGCTTCCTGTCCGGTCATGCCGCTGTAGTTGGGGACCTCGGTATATTTGTTGAAAGTTCCCTTTACCCTGAATTGGGCCCAGAGGGAGAAGATGAACGCAATGATGATTAAAATGTACATACCGTCAAAATACATGTGTCATACCTCCGTAATTTAAAGTGTTGTCATGTGAAGGGTCCATGATTCATTAATAAACGGAGTGCTTCAATGCAAGCCAAGCTGGAAGGCATGATATGCGTGTAAACCTTATTGGCCTGACCAGGCTTAAGCTGGGAAATCAAAGGCTCTAGCTCCTTGACTTCACGCTCCAGCTGCTGCAGATGAAGCTCGAGCGAGGTCAGCTTCTCCGAAACCTGCTCTTCGTTGATATCCGTTAATTCCTCAAGTCTGGCGCGGATCTCCTCCAGTGTGTACTTTTCTTGTTTCCACTGGTTAATACGTTCCAGGCGGTTTAAGGTTTCAAGACTGTACAGCCGATAATTTTTGTGCGTTCTTGTCTCCGGAGAAATCAATCCCAGCTTTGTATAGTAATCAATAGTTCGTTCGCTGACGCCTGCGGCTTTGGCCAGTTCCCCGATTCGGTACAATTTTATAGTCCCAAATGTATCACTCCCTGTCCTAACCGTTCTTTAATAAGTATATGTTTTTTTATATATAGTATAATACAGGATTTGAAAGTATACAGTCAAACGTCATGCTTTGAAACATGATTTCAATATATGATTGAGAAAATTTATTTATTCGTAATTAACATTATGTGTTAGGTATTTGAGAAACTACGAATTATTTTTCAAGAAATTAAAAAAATGTTGTTGTCAAGTTACTAGGTAATTGATTATAATCGCTTTAACATAAAAAAACATGTAAAGAAACATGACATTAAGGAGAGGGTTATATGAGGAAGAAGTGGTTGTTAAGCTTGTTGACTTTCGGTTCACTATTTGCAGTTCCGGTCTCCGCGTTTGCTGCAGATGACGTAACTGCACCGGCAGTTGAAATCGGTGTGAACTCCTTGTTTGTATTTCTGGCTTTTGTGCTTGTCTTCTTTATGCAGGCTGGTTTCGCTCTACTTGAAGCTGGATCCGTACGTATGAAAAATGCCGGCCACGTAGCCGGTAAAACCGTTCTTACATTAGGGATAGCCGTTATCGCTTTCTGGGCCCTCGGTTTTGGATTCGGCTTCGGCAATGGCAACGGATTTTTTGGCTACGAGGGTTTCTTCTTTGGAGGAAACGCAGACACTCCTTCATTTGATGCATTAACTGCAGCCGGAGTGCCGATGGTGATCATGTTTCTGTTTCAATTCTCTTTCGCGGCTGTTTCACTGGCGATCGCCTGCGGCGGTATGGCCGAACGCGCGAAGCTGAGTGTTTACATTATCTTCGGACTTTTGTTTATGATTATCATTTACCCAATCATCGCTCACTGGGTATGGGGCGGCGGATGGCTGGCCGAAATGGGCATGCAGGACTATGCGGGCTCGGCAGTCGTTCACTTGACAGGTGCGACAGCGGCTCTGGTAGCAACCTTCCTGCTCAAACCGCGCCTTGGTAAATACAATAAAGACGGTAAGCCTAACAGCATTCCTGGACACAACCAAGTGCTCTCCGTATTGGGTGTAATCATTTTGTGGTTCGGCTGGTTCGGTTTCAACCCGGGCAGTGGACTTTCCGCTATGAACGACGGATTTTTTGGCTATGTAGCCCTGACTACTAACCTGGCTGCTGCCGCAGGCGGCGTTGCCGCGCTGCTGATTTCCTGGGCGGTGTTTGGCAAAGCGGACATCCCTAGCATGCTGAACGGTGTATTGGCGGCGTTGGTTGCTATTACGGGTTCATGTGCATTCGTAGAACCGTGGGCGGCCATCGTAATCGGGGTTGTAGCAGGCGTGTTGACATTCTTTACAGCTCAATGGTTTGAAAAAGCAGGGCTGGATGATCCCGTTTACGCATTCTCCGTACACGGCATCGCCGGTATGTGGGGCGCTTTGTCCACCGGTTTCTTCGCAACAGGCGATCTTGCTGACACGGTTGGCGTAGGTCAAGCCGGTTTGTTCTACGGCGGCGGCTTCCACCAGCTGGGTGTTCAAGCTTTGGGCATGGTCGGAACGTTCGTATTCGTCCTGGTGCTTTCCTTCATTATTCTGGGGATCATCAAGGCTGTTACAGGACTACGTGTCACTGAGGAAGAAGAGACTATGGGACTTGATATCAGTGAGCATGGCACTTATGGTTATCCGGAACAAATGGGTTTGCTTAATAACTCCGGCAGAGATATTAGTAAATAAGGATGATCTGGTGCTCTAGCAATGTTGATCTGATTCCTTAAATATGATGGTTAGAGAAAGGAAGTGCCCCGTATGAAAGAAGCTGCTTCGCCAACTATTGATTTATCAAGTATTCATTCTGCGGAGACTTCCAGCGAACTGCGTTTAGCCAGATGGAAAGAAGAGAACAAGCTGCTTCAGCTGTTCTCTTCGGTCCCCATCGAGGATTGGAACGAAAGCGTAAACCGGCTTCAGGATGAAGTGATGGTGCAAGCCATCTCGATCTGTGAGCGGGAATTAGCGGAGGCAGGTGCGGGAGTTCCTCCCGTCCCCTTCGCTTTTGTTCTGTTTGGCAGCGGTGGCCGCGAGGAACAAACGCCATGGAGTGACCAGGATAATGGTTTAATTTACGCCGATGGCGGAGGGGCCGCCGCCGATCAATATTTTGAACAATTTGGTCTGGTGTTGGCCAGAATTCTGGAGGAAACCGGCTACCCTCCCTGCAAAGGGAAGGTGATGGTATCCAATCCGATGTGGCGGTTGAGCTTATTCGGGTGGCATCAACAATTAGCGGACTGGAGAGAAGAACTCCGCTGGGAAGACGTGCGGTATCTAACGATTGCTTCCGATTTGCGTTGCATTGCCGGCGATCGTCAGCTGGCTGCTGAATGGCGCAGTGACTTTATGCAGCTGATGAGCAGTAATGAAGAGCTGGAGGCAGCTTTATTAGGAAATACGGTCAGGCATAAGGCTGCCTTAAATGTGTTGGGACAGGTCATCACGGAGCGTTTCGGCGAACACGCCGGCGAGTTTGACGTGAAATACGGGTTGTATATCCCGCTTGTTAACGGAATACGTTGTATAGCTTTATATTATGGGATCAACGAAACATCAACGCAGGACCGGATCCTGAAGTTACATGAGCTGGAGGCCTTCCCGAGGCCATGGATCGATGCGCTGCGGAGAGCTTTCACGAAATCGCTGAAATTCAGGTCGCTTACTAATCGCTATACGGAAGACGGCGTCCTGCAAGGGGATTCTTACTTAACCCAAGAAACACTCAAGCAGAAGGATGTATCCAGAGAGCTGAGGGAAAGTTTGCATACGGTCCGCCAGCTGTACCGGATGCTTCAAAGGCAGCATCGTTTTGCGGAAAGGAGGCTTCCATGAAAGAGCCGGAACAAACTCACGGTTTATGGAACGCCATTAAAAATAGAACTTTACCTTCTGCAATCGCGTCTAAATTCGGCACTGAAAGCGCCCAGCAGATTGCTTTTCTGCGGTCGCTGAATAAAGGTCTTCGAAGACCTGAGACGCTTCATATTCAGCTTAAAGAATTAAAGACAGCTGTATTCGATTTGGAAACGACAGGGTTTCATCCCAAGCAAGGGGATGAAATTCTGTCGTTTGGTGCCGTTAAAGTAGAAGGCGTTCAGGTTCAGCAGGATGAGACTCACCATGTGATCGCCAAAACCTCCAAACGGATTCCAGAAGAGATTGTGAACCTTACGGGTATTACCCAGGAAATGGCCGACCAGGCTCCGCCGCTGGTTGAAGCGCTGCACGGGTTTATGAGTTTTGTGGATGATCGGGTGTTAATCGCGCACTGCAGCGGCCATGACAAAGCTTTCTTAGACCTGGCCTTATGGAAAACATCAAAAAGCCATTTGGGGCACCGGGTACTGGATACGATGATGATTGCTCAACGCTTGCATTCGGACAGCCATATGGTCAGTCTTGATGAGTGGCTGAATTGGTACGGCATTCCGATTACCCGCCGGCATCATGCTCTGGAAGATGCCAAAATGACGGCGTATCTCTGGACGGCGCTGGTGGATCAATTGGGGGAGAGAGCTGTATATACGCTTGGCGATCTCTACGTTTTTCTAAGCCATTCTTAAAGTAATAAAGCGGGTTTCATTTCGAATGAATAAGCTAATTTGCGTGAAGCTTTATTAAAATATATCCTGCGTCTTCCCCTGATTGAACCCCGTACAGCGAGTGATTAGGGGGATTTTTGTGTTCAGTTGAAACAATCATATACACTTTGATCAGTTCTCCGAAGCTTTGCAGCTGTTTCAAGTCCTCCTGAGACGGCACGGGTGCGGAAACCGGATGACTGTGAACAATGCCTAACAGACGCGGGGACAAGCTGCTCGGGACCCAAACAGCTGGATCCAGTGAGAAGGCTCGTTCGGGTTGTGAGGAACGGTTGGCTGCGGGCCTAAATTCGGTGATCTGCCAGCTTTGGACGCTTCCAGCTGAGGGCTCGCCAAACAAAATTCCGCATCCTTCTAAAGGATGGCAGGCAGCCATATGCTGATGAATAGCCATTAGAATCTGTTCATTGAGCTCTATATTTATTTTCAATTGATGACCACTGCTTTCTGTTTTCATCGATCTTTCCGATTCCTTTCCGGCTATTATGGGGGGGCGTGTGTAATGTTTCTTCTTACGGTTGGGCACAATAAGACATAAATCTTGGTAATCTTACCGTAAAGGAACGATCGCATGAAGTCAAAAGCTTATGTTTACAAATCGATCTTGTTAGGACTGGCCGTAATGCTATTATGCAATGCGGTTTATTTAGGATATCCGGCTTTGACTGCTGACGCCAAGGCCGCCGGCAGTGAAGGTCGTGTTCAAATCGGAAAGCAGGCGCCGTTTTTTGAATTGAAAGGACTGGATGGACAAACCTATCGGATTGATGGAAAAAGAGATAAGCCGCTGCTGCTGAACTTTTGGGCTTCCTGGTGCGAGCCCTGCCGGCTGGAAGCGCCTGATCTGGTGAAGCTGGCGGAAAAATATAAAACGGAATTGGATGTTTACGGGGTGAACGTCACCGCTTATGATGACGAATCCAAGGTGAAGTCCTTTGTTGATGAATTCGGGATTCCTTTCCCTGTTCTGATGGATCGTAAAGAAGCCGTTTATTCAAAGTACCGTGGCCAGGCGTTCCCGACTCAGGTTCTTATCGACCGAAACGGAATTGTGCGGGAAATGATCATCGGGCTTCTCCCTCCGGAGGATCTGGAGGCTAAAGTCCGCAGTCTTCTGCTCGACAAGTAATAAGGGGAAAACAAAACCCGGAGCATCCTGATACAGGAGATTCCGGGTTTGCTGCATGATAATGCTGTTTAGAAGTTTATCCTCAAATCTTAAATCAATGATTGACGAGTCCGTGGTTTTGCTCCTCGGCGCCGAGGTCGGTTTCCTTAAAGGTTTCGCCGATCAGGGCGTAACGAATACTGTCGACGAGCGCTTCCCAACTGGCTTCGATCACGTTCTCGGACACCCCGACGGTGTTCCAGCTGCTGGAAAGATCCTTGGATTCAATCAGAACGCGTACTTTAGCGGCAGTTGCGTCTTTCTCGTCTAATACACGAACCTTATAGTCGGACAGATGCATTTCCTTAAGCCGCGGAAAATAAGTAACGAGCGCTTTGCGCAGGGCGTTATCGAGCGCGTTCACTGGTCCGTTACCTTCCGCCGCCGTATAGACGCTTGAGCCGCCTACATTAAGTTTGACGAAAGCTTCGGAAACAACGGGTTTTCCGGCTGTCTTCTCGACCAGCATTTTAAACGATTCGAATACAAATTTCTCTTCAATATCCCCATTAGCGCTGCGGAGCAGCATCTCCAGGGAAGCATCCGCGCCCTCAAAGGAATAACCTTGATGCTCAAGGTCTTTAATATGTTGAATAACCTCTTTCGTCTGATCGTTAGCAGGATCAAAGTCGATTCCCATCTCTTTAGCCTTGGAAACTACGTTGCTTTGACCCGCCAGCTCGGATACGAGAATCCGCTGCTTGTTGCCGACAAGTTCAGGCTGGATATGCTCATAAGTTTTGGAATCCCGCAAAATAGCGGAGACATGTATGCCGCCTTTATGAGCAAAAGCGGAGGTGCCCACGTAAGGCTGGTTGTTTGGCAAGTGAACATTCGCGATTTCGCTGATATAACGGGCCGTGTTGGTTAATTGACCAATCTGCTCGGCAGGTAACACTTCATATCCGAGCTTAAGCTGAAGATTCGGAATAACAGAGCAAAGATTGGCATTGCCGCAGCGTTCGCCGTATCCGTTGATCGTGCCCTGAATCTGAGTAGCTCCCGCCTGAACAGCACTTAGGGCATTGGCGACAGCAAGCTCGCAGTCGTTGTGGGTATGAATGCCAAGCTGCGCTGCTCCCAACTGGCTGCGGACATCCGTAACAATCGAATGGACCTCGCCAGGCATGCTTCCTCCGTTTGTATCACACATGACGAGCCAATCGGCTCCAGCGGCTGCGGCACTCTTCATCACGGCGAGGGCGTAGTCTTTATTATGTTTGTAGCCGTCGAAGAAATGTTCAGCATCAAAAATAACTTCAAGTCCACGCTGTTTGAGAAAAGCGATGGAATCGGCAATCATCGCCAGGTTCTCTTCCAGTGTCGTCTGAAGCGCGGTATGTACGTGGAAGTCCCACGATTTTCCGACCAGAGTTGCTGCTTGTACGCCGGATTCAATGATCCGGTTCAGATTGGCATCCAGATGAGCTTCGCTGTTCTTGCGGCGGGTGCTGCCGAAAGCGGTGACTTTAGCCTGCAAACGCAGCTCCTGGACGCGGCGGAAAAATTCAATGTCTTTGTTATTGCTGCCCGGAATGCCGCCTTCAATATAATGAACGCCCAATTGATCCAGCTTTCTGGCGATTTTCAGCTTGTCGTCGGCCGAGAGGCTGATTCCTTCCCCTTGTGTGCCGTCGCGCAGTGTAGTATCAAAGATAGAAAGAACCTTAGACATGAAGAGTCCCCCTTATGGAAGTGGATGATGAACAAGACATAGGTAAATTTGATATACTTATTATAAAATAATTCCACCGAAAAAACTTTATTGCTTTACTGTATCATGGTTTGTTAATTTTGTATAACTTGTTTTGGTTAGGGTCAGGAGGGAAACGGCGTGAACAATGGCTTGAACAATATAGAAAAATATTATCCCTCCAAAGGCAGGGTCATCCTTCACGTGGACATGAACGCCTTTTACTGCTCGGTCCATGAGGCTGAGGAGCCTGAGAAATATGCAGGCAAAGCTACGGCCGTGGCGGGAAGTGTGGAGAAACGCAAAGGGATCATCGTAACCTGCTCTTACGTAGCCAGAAAGCTTGGAGTAAAGACGGGCATGCTGGTCAGTCAGGCTTTGAAATTATGCCCTGATTTAATTGTACTACAACCGGATTTCCATCTGTACCGGAGGTACTCCAAAGCGTTTCAAAGCATAGCCTATTCCTATACCCCGCTGCTGCAGACGGCTTCAATTGATGAGTGTTATATGGATATAACCGGCTCCCGACAATTCGGCACCCCGCTGCAAATTGCAGAGGAGCTGCAGCAGCGCATTCGCGAGGAATTGGGTCTTCCGTGTTCGGTAGGAATCGCTCCTAACAAACTGCTGGCCAAGATGGGTTCCGATATGAAAAAGCCGAACGGGATCACAGTTCTAAGAATCCGTGACGTTCCAAATCTGCTGTGGGATAAACCTTGTGCTCAGTTGTTCGGCATCGGGAGCAGAACCGCAGAAAAGTTAAAGAAGCTGCACATCTACACGATCGGCCAGTTGGCGGCCGCAGAGGAAAGAAAGCTGCAGCAGCATTTTGGCGTTATGGGCTCATGGATGAAGCAGGCGGCAAATGGCATTGACCATACTCCAGTCCGTGAGGAGCAGGATAAAAATAAATCGGTCGGTCATACGACCACTCTTCCTTATGATATTACAGATATCAAAGACGTTGAACGGGTGATGCTGAACCTGGCGGATCAGGTATCCAGACGGATGCGCAGGCAGGGGTTGATGGCGCAGACCGTGCAGATCACCATCCGTACGCCGGATATGAAGACCATTACGAGATCACAGACCCTGCCAAGCGTCACGGAAACGGCTGAGGAAGTATATCATGAGGCCTGTAAGCTGTTCCAAAAGCATTGGAGGGACCATAAACCCGTGCGGCTGCTAGGAATCACACTTCAAAACCTGGTTCCGAAGGAGGAGTCGGCTATGCAACTGGATCTGTTCAGCTATGAGCAGCAGCCGAAGAAAGAGCAGCTGACCAAAGTGATGGATGAGCTGCGGGACAAATTTGGTGAAAGCGCGGTTCTGACGGCGGGTATGCTCGGCGATGACCCTTCGGCTCTGATCCGTAACCATAAAATCCGGGGCACTTCCTTGCAAACGGATTTTCTGAAAAATCAGGATCAGGATTGAAAAGGCAGCGCTTTCTGGAATGAATAGCCAATTCAATTGAAATTGTCAATTATTTATATTATATTTGAGTGGGGTGCTTGACTGCACTTTGGTCTTGTATTGTTTTTTAACAGGAGGCAGACAAATGGCAAAATATAGTTGGGTGGACAAAGACACTTGTATCGCTTGCGGCGCATGCGGCGCTACGGCACCGGACATTTTTGATTACGATGATGAAGGTTTGGCAGAAGTGATTTACCAAAGTGATGCTAACCGCGGCGTTACGGAAATTGAGGAAGGTTTATACGACGATCTTCAGGACGCCTGCGACGGCTGCCCTACAGATTCCATCAAAATTGCGGATGAACCCTTTAATAAAGAAGGCTAATACGCATGTCGTACATGCAGTTTAACTGCTGAAGAACATCTCTCGCTTTCGTGAGGGATGTTTTTTTATGGATTTTTAGATTTATTGATTTGTTGTTTCTGGAACAACGCGCTTATGACTGGTGCTTTCGTTGCATATCGATTTCCGGAACTTCGGCCGATAATAGAAATAGAAGGGGCCAGGGTTTGCGGCTTTTCTTGGCTAGGACAACAAATGACGGAGGTCGTGATGAATAATTCGGCATATTTGAAAGATTATGTACGGATGCATCCGGATAATCGTATGGCCTGGTATCTGCTGGGGAAGGAATACGAACAGAACGGTCAGGAAGGCAAAGCCAATTATTGTTACATACAAGCGGGAGATATTTACGAAGCTTTTGAATCTAGCAAGACACCCGACGAGGTGTGGAAGGAATACGCGGCAGAGCTGCTGGAAGCATCAAAGCAAAAAGAAAAAATCCGCATGCGCTGGCGGAAGGGGCTGGCAGCGGTCATGCTGCTTCTGCTGATCCTGCTCTCACCGCTGTGGACGGCAGCGCCTACCAACGGGAAGACTGCGGGCGGACAACCAGAGGGGCAGCAGGATCAAGTAGCCGCCGCTGCTCCTGCTGCTCCGGTCCAAACGGGAGACGGCCAGCAGGCTGCGCAAACCCTCCCTGGAAGGCCGATGTTTACGGCCGCGGCTGCAGGCACAGAGGCGGAGCGGGCACGCTCCTTGTCCGTATTGCTTGAACAAGGCAGCCAGCAAGGCCGTCCGCTGGCTATGCTTGGCATGGTCAGCCAGCAGGATTGGCTGCTGTGGAGCCGGGATATGCCACTGGAATACAGCATTGTTAAAGATACAGACTCGGGAAAAACCTCCATTCAGGCGTTAAACCCCGCTGACTGCGGCTGCAAGCCCCCAGAAGAGCTGAAGCTGAAAAGCCAGGCGGAGGAGTGGACCGGGGAGCAGGAACTGCTGGCCCTGCTGTCTACGGCGATGCAGGAGTTCAAGCAGGCTAATGGACGTTATCCGGAGAAAGCCAGTGAATTGAATCAGCCCTATCCGAACAACTGGATTGCCGGGGATACTCCCGGTCTGGAACCGGCCTTTCAAGCCGCGCTTGCGGGGCTGAAGTCACCCCGAGATCCGGGGAACGGAATTTCTGGAGGAGCAGCCGGATTAACTGCCGGACAAGCAGCCGGCAAGCCGGGAGAGCCTTTTTTCCGCCAGCCGCTTGAAATCAAGGTAGACAAAACCAAACATCTGCTGGCTCTGACCAGCGGGAACGTTATTCTTCGTACTTATAAAGTAGGTTTAGGAGGAGAGCGGACGCCGGAAGGGGTCTTCAAGATCACGGAAAAGGTCATTAACCCGAACGGGCACGATAACGGAGAGTTTGGAAGCCGGGGAATGGCCTTGTCGGGCGGGAATTATGCCATTCACGGGACTAATGAATCCGACAGCATCGGTAAGGACGAATCTTTGGGCTGTATACGTCTGGCCAAAGCCGATGTAGAGGAATTGTTTGATATGGTACCGAAGGGAATACAGGTAACAATTGGAAAGGGGATATTGCCCGATGTGAAGCCGGGAGCGAGCGAACGTTTCAAATTTCCCGACAGGCAGGACCAGACAAATCCCCGGAAGAACTATCACTGGCTGGACTAATCAAATAATAATCAAATATTGACCCAAATCAAAATAACCGCAAAAAAGATGATGATCACAGCAAGGATAGACCCGACCCAGATCAGCCCTTTTTTATTGACCTCTTCTTTCTTCTGCTGAAGGGACGGCGGTTTTCTTTTGGTGGACATAGAGAGCACTTCCTTCCATATATGTGGCTTCATCCCTGCGGTTAACGCGGGAAGGACAACTCTATTGTAATGGCTTTCATGGTATTTTTCCATGATAGGATCAGAGAGGCGGGAATTAAACCTAATAACTTTCCTTTTTGATCCGAAACCGCTAAACTGATAGTGGGGAAACATGTGTGTGCCGCAGGGCGCTGTTATAGAACGGAGTGAAGAGAAGTGCTTTATCGGAATTTTGGAAAACCGGTTTTCTTCAGACTTGATCCTGAGAAAGCCCACCATCTGGTGATCGGAGGATTACATAAGACCTCGGCCATGCCTGGAGGGATTGCCTTACTTAGATCTTTATTTGGCATAAAAGAAACCCCGGAGCTTTCGGTCGACCTGTTTGGACTGCATTTTCCTTCTCCGGTAGGACTCGCCGCGGGGCTTGATAAAAATGCGGAAGCCGTTGAAGGTTTCTCTTCCATCGGTTTCGGCTTTATGGAGGTAGGCACAGTAACGCCAAAAGGCCAGCTAGGCAACGAACAGCCCCGGCTGTTTCGACTGCCTCCCGACGAAGCGCTTATTAACCGGATGGGGTTCAATAATTACGGAGCCGAGGCGATGGCAGCCCAATTGGCGGCTTTGAAGAGCCGGCCGATTCCCATTGCTGTGAATATTGGCAAAAATAAAACAACATCAAACGAAGAAGCGTATACTGATTATAAGAGCTGCATTCAGGCCTTGTATCCGGAGGCTGATTTTTTTGTCGTGAACATCAGTTCACCGAATACGCCTGACCTTCGCAACTTGCAGCATGGCAGCGAGCTTTCGGGGTTGCTGGAGCAGGTCGTCGGCGAAATGCAGACCCAAAATGCCTGGCACGGAGGTTCGAAAGCGGTGCTCGTTAAGATCGCACCCGACGTTACCGATGAAGAGCTTGAGTTTATGGTAGAGACGATCTCCGCGAGCGGCGTATCCGGTATTATTGCCACCAATACAACCCTCTCCCGTGAAGGGCTGCAGCATCCGCATGCCAAGGAAACGGGCGGTCTGAGCGGGAAGCCGCTCCAGGAGCGATCCACTGAGATCGTCAGCCGGATTTACCGGCAAACGGGCGGGAAGCTTCCGATTATCGGCTCCGGCGGTATTTTCAGCGGAGAGGACGCTTACCGGAAGATCCGGGCGGGCGCAAGCCTCATTGAAATTTATACAGCACTTATTTATGAAGGTCCGGAGATTAACCGCAGATTGCACCGTAGTTTACGGGAACTGATGCTGCGGGACGGATTTCAACATATTTCCGAAGCGGTGGGTGCTGACCACCGTTAACGGGCGGTATGGACAGGAGGAACAGACATGGACGGTAGAGACTGGGGAACCTTTCTCCTTCCCTATGAACAGACTGTGGAGGAACTGAAAGTTAAATTAAAAACCATGCGTTCGGAGCTTAAGAAACGGGAAGAATATGCACCAATCGAGTTTGTTACCGGCCGCGTGAAGAAGATTTCCAGCATTTTGGATAAAGCCAAGCGGCTGAACGTCTCGATGGAGGATTTGGAAACGGGCATTGAGGATATTGCCGGCATTCGGATCATGTGTCAATTCGTTGAGGATATCCGGCGCGTGGCCCAATATATTCGGAACCGTAAAGATTTGAAAGTGCTCTATGAGAAAGATTATATTACCAATTATAAGGAAAGCGGCTATCGCAGCTTCCATATGATCGTGGAATATCCGGTTCAGACTGCCTTCGGGCAGAAACCGGTGCTGGCCGAAATCCAGATTCGTACGCTTGCCATGAACTTCTGGGCGACCATCGAGCATTCGCTGAATTATAAATACCGGGACAGCCTGCCGGCGGATATGCGGCTTCGTTTGAAGAAGGCCGCTGAGGCTGCCTTTGTGCTGGATAATGAGATGTCGAGCATCCGGGAAGAAATATTAACCGCCCAGCGAAGCTTTGAAGACGACTCCAATTTGGTGTCTGATACGCTGAAGCTCATTCATCAGCTCTATTTCTATCATAAAATCAGCGAGGCGATTGACGCGCAGCGGAGATTTGACCAAATCTGGGAGCAGCGTGATCTCGCGGCCATGAAAGTGCTGCTGGACGAAGTGAAGCTTATCATTAAACAGGCCAAAAAAGATATCGATCCGGAGCTTGATGATGAAGTATGAGGAGCTGTATCTGGCCTATCTGATCTACTTCAACCGGGACCGGGATTATTTTGAATGCCATGAAGTGTTGGAAGAGCTTTGGCTGGCCCGGGGCAGTGATCCTTTATATAAAGGATTGCTGCAGGTTGCGGTCGGGCTGTTCCATTTTCGGGACGGCAATGTGGCGGGCAGTCTGAAAATGATGCGCTCCGCCGCTGCCAAACTGGCCGGTTATCCACCGGACAGTTTGGGCATTAAGCTGGGAAAGCTGCGCGATGAGCTTGAAGTTTATGTGAAGCGGCTCTCCGATTATCAAGAGCAGCCGTTTGATTATTATGATTTGACGATTGAAATCAGTGATCCTGAGCTGGCTAAGGCTGTGGAGCAGGCTTCGCCGCTGGTGAAAGCGAACGTGCCCTTACAGCTTAAGCGGCAGAGGGGTCCTAAACATGAACTGCGAGGAAAAGACCGTACCTAGAGGGGAACTCCGGGTACGGCATTTTTTCCTTGTGGGGGATTTTGAATCGGCAATCGATTTTGTCAGGTGAAAGGGTGTCACTATGAGCGTTACGCTTCCTCCACTTTTCTTGGAGCGAATGCAGACTTTACTCGGGGAAGAATACCCGGATTTTGCTGCTTCTTACGATCATCCCCGGTATGCGGGAATCAGAATCAATACGTTAAAAATCAGTCCGGAGGCATTTGCCAAGCTGACTCCTTTTGAGTTAAAGCCCGTACCCTGGTGCGAAACCGGCTACTATATCGAAGAAGGACGGAAGCCCGGCAAACATCCTTATTATCATGCGGGCCTTTATTATATTCAGGAGCCCAGTGCAATGGCTCCAGCAGAAGCGCTGGATGTACAGCCGGGAGACCGGGTGCTTGATCTGTGCGCCGCTCCTGGCGGGAAATCCACGCAAATTGCCGCCAGGCTTCAGGGCCAAGGTGTGCTGGTCACGAATGACGTCAGCGAACTGCGAACGAAAGCATTGGCTAAAAATATGGAGCTTTATGGCGTTAAGAATGCCATCGTGCTGAATGAAAGCCCGGAACGTATTCTCCAGGCGTTCCCCGGCTATTTCAACAAAATTCTGATCGACGCCCCCTGTTCGGGAGAAGGCATGTTCCGCAAGGATGAAGATATGGCCCGTCAATGGGAGAAGCACTCCGTCGAGGTTTGTTCTGTCATGCAGCGCGATATTTTGAAATCAGCAGCCGGTATGCTGGCACCGGGAGGAACGATCGTCTATTCAACCTGCACCTTTGCACCGGAAGAAGATGAGGCCCAGATTGCCGAATTTCTGACCCGGCACCCGGATTTTGAAGTGGTTCCCCTGCCCGCGGAATGGGGACTGGCTAAAGGCCGTCCTGATTGGCTGCACCCGCCTTATATGAACGAGGAGCAGGACGTCTACACGGATGAAGCTGCAGCGCAAACGGGAGATACCGGCCGGCTTTGGCCGCATCGCATTAAGGGTGAAGGCCACTTTGTGGCTGTTCTGCGGCATACGGGCCAACCAGTCCAGGCTCAGAATGCGGATCAGATACAAGCCCAGGATCAGGATCTGATTCAGGAAGATTCCTGGCTCCCGGTCAAACCAGTCGAACCCGCCAAGTTATCGAACCCGGCCAAGCCGGTCCAATCAGGCAAGTCCAAAACGGGTAAAACGGATAAAGGCAAAGGCCGCGGCAAACGGCAGGAGTCCGGAGCCGCTGGCGTCATGCTGAACCAGGAGGAGCTGCTGGCCGCCTGGCGCCAGTTCGCCGGGCAAAACTTATCGGATAAGGCCGGAACGGCCGGTTATCCCGTTTTTTTCGGAACAAATCTTTATCTGTCACCGCTGGATCCGTATCGGCTAAACGGATTAAAAACCGTGAGACCCGGCTGGTATGTCGGTTCGGCCAAGAACGGCCGATTTGTGCCCGGACAGCCTCTAGCCGCGGCGTTACGTCCGGAGGAAAGCCTCAGAAGTGTCCGGTTATCTCTGGAGGATGGGGAAGCCGTCCGTTACTTGAAAGGGGAAACGCTGCAGGTTTCAGAGGATCGTTTAAACTGCCTGAATGACAGCCAGCCGAAGGGATACGTTCTGGTTGGGATCGGCGATTATTCGCTGGGCTGGGCCAAATGGCAGGATGGGATGCTCAAGAACGAATATCCTGCTGGCTGGAGGTGGACTTAATATGGAAAAAGGAAAAAAGACAATCAGACTGGATAAAATGCTGGGCCATATCGGCGTTGCCTCCCGTGCGGAGATTAAGAAGATGGTTAAGCAGGGGCGGATCACCGTTGATGGTGTAAAGGTCAAAGACAGCGGCCTGCAGGTGAATCCGGAAGAAAGCAGGGTCGAGGTCGACGGGGAGACGGTTCTATACCGCAAATATGTCTACCTGATGCTGCATAAGCCTGCGGGTGTGGTATCGGCAACAGAAGACAATCGGGATAAAACGGTGATCGATCTGCTGCCGGAAGAATACCGTGCGTTCTCGCCGTTCCCGGTCGGCAGGCTGGACAAGGATACGGAAGGACTGCTGCTGCTGACTAATGACGGAGCACTTTCGCATGAGCTGCTCTCTCCCCGGAAGCACGTTCCCAAAACCTATGAGGCTGACGTAGCTGGTGAAATTGGCGACAGCCACAAACAGCGCTTTGCGGCGGGCGTAGAACTGGATGACGGCTACCTGACCAAACCTGCCGAGCTCCAAGTGCTGGAGTATTATGAGAAGGACGGACAAAGCTGCAGCCGAATTTCATTGACCATTGTGGAAGGGAAGTTTCATCAGGTCAAACGGATGTTTGAAGCGGTAGGCTCCAAAGTACATTATTTGAAAAGAGTCAGCATGGGGACGCTGATGCTCGATCCTGATCTGCCTATAGGGGCGTTTCGTGCATTAACGGAGGAAGAATTGAACCGGCTGCAGAATATTCATCAGAAATAGAAGTCAGAAATAAAAGTTAGAAAGAGAAATCAGAAATAGATAAGGAGTGAAAAGATGAATTACCAACTGATTGCGCTTGACGTAGACGGCACACTGCTGACGGATGATCATAAACTGACAGACGAGACAGCGGAGGTGATTCGGGCTGTGGCCGCGACGGGCGTTGAAATCGTCCTTTGCACAGGCCGTGCGCCGCAAAGCTCTATCCCTTACATGCAGTCTCTGGGCCTGGAAGGCTCCATTATCACGCACAACGGAGCTGCTACCGTAGGGGTGAAAGGGGACACTTACACGGTTATCCACGAGTTTCCGCTTGATTTGAACGGACTGCAGCCCTATTTCGATTATTGCCGGGAGAATGGTGTCCACTTTGATGTGAATACAACCTTCAAGCTGTATGTTCCGGGAGCAGATCAGCTGGAACAGGACGTGCTGGATATGTACCGGCAGTTTCTGATTACGCCCAAGAACCTGCCGCCTTTGAGCGAGTTTACTGAGCCCGTCGTTAAAGTTACAGCAGCGGGCAGCAAAGAATTTATGGATAAAGTCGAGGCGGACTGGAGCTTGTGGGAACAGCCGTTTAATATGCTGCGCAGCGGCGATTATTTCGTGGATCTTATGCACAAGCAGTCCTCTAAGGGAGCGGCCTTGCAGCAGTTAGCGGAGAAGAGAGGGATTGCCCGCGAGAATATTATGGCTATTGGCAATTACTATAATGACCTTTCGATGCTGACTTACGCTGGGCTTGGCATTGCCATGGACAATTCACCGCTGGAGGTTAAAGCGGCAGCGGATGACGTAACCGTGTCCAATAATGAGGATGGCGTCAAAGCCGCACTGGAGAAATATTGTCTGAACAAGGCGGTTCTTTAAACATAAGAAAAAGAAAAAAAGCAAAGAGACCTCGATCATACGGATCGGTCTCTTTGCTTTTTTGTATACCTGTAGCGGGGTTCAAGTTAACCCAGCAGAAAGGTAACCGTTAAATGAGGAAAGTTCTCGAAATAATAACCAGCAAAATGAACAAAACCAGAATTGCGCCTGTCGAAGTCCAGCCTCCGCCATAGACAGCACCCATAGTTAATTCCTCCCTTTAGGTGATTCCGCCTGATTGCTGCGGTATGGGATATTGTATGAAGCGGGGGATAAATAGGAAGGGCGAAAGCCCGGAAGTGTGTCATTTATTTATTTTCTTCTTATTTGCCGGTCTGTCTCAAGCCTTTGGGATAATGATTTTTGAGCTGACCGCCGCTGCATTTGCCAAACCCGATCGGGAAGCCGTCTATCATAACAAGTGTCCAGCCTTGTAAGGACGGTTCAACGGCCAAAACCTCACCGCGCAGATAGGCCGCAATCTCGGCGGAATCTGCAGCGAAATCGACGGAGCTGACCGCTTGTTCACGGGATAAGGCAAGCGCCAGAGCATGGTCGGGTTCAAAGCGGCCCTTTCGGGAGACGCCCAGCCGGAGACCTGCCCGCGGGATTTTTAAGCCTTTCAGGAGGTCCGGCGTGAGCTGCAGTTCCTTGCCCCGGGGAAGCAGGTACAGAGCTTCGCCAAATGCTACCAGCCTGTCCTCATCGACTCGAAAACCGGTGGTCTGCTCCTTGAGCCAGCTCAGACAAGTTTGAACGGCTTGCATTTCTTCGTTTCCTTTGACAGCAGTCCCTTTAACTCTGGCACTGCGGGAGGATTTTGAGGATTTGCCGGGAAAGCTTGTGCTGTTTAGGTTGCCTGGGCTGTTATCCGAAAATGGCTGGTCCCCCGGATCGGTGTCAGCACGGCGGAGCAGCGCGACATAATGGCCTTCGCCAGCCTGCTGGTGCGGCCAGATTCTTTTCTCCTCCAGCAGTTCCATGAACGGGTATTGAGCCAGGAGCCAGCGCATGTTCTCCTCATTCTCGGACCGGTTGAACGTGCAGGTAGAATATGCCATCGTTCCGCCGGGCTTCAGCATTTTGACGGCATCGTGCAGAATGTCTCTTTGTCTGGCGGCACAAAGCTCTACCGCTTCGGGCGACCATTCCTCCACAGCTCGTTCATCCTTGCGGAACATGCCCTCACCCGAGCAGGGCGCATCCAGCATAATCCGGTCGAAGGCCAAGGGGAAACGGGCGGAAAGCTGATCCGGCGAAGCATTGGTGACAAGGGCGTTCTGGACGCCCATCCGTTCTATATTTTCGGCTAATATTTTAGCGCGGGCGGGATGAATTTCGTTGGAGACGAGCAATCCTTCTCCCTGCATTTTGGCCGCAATCTGTGTAGATTTGCCGCCAGGCGCCGCAGCCAGATCGAGCACGGTTTCCCCGGGTTTCGGATCAAGCAGTTCGACGGCTGACATAGCGGAAGGCTCTTGAATATAATAGAGACCGGCAGCATGGTAAGGATGTTTACCTGGCCGTTTATCCTCAGGATAATAGAATCCGTCCGGACACCAGGAGACAGGCTTCAGACCGAATATTTGGTGAAGCGCTCTCATCATGGGGGAATCGTTTGTAACTTTCAGCGTGTTGACGCGCAGGCCGTAAAGACGTTCCGCCGAATAGCTGCTGAGAAACGTCTCGGCTTCCGTGGCCCCAAGCATTTGGATCATTTGATCCCGATAGGCGGTAGGCAGAGGTACAGATGGCATGAAACAACAGTTCCTTTCACTAAAACTTCTGGCTTTGATCAATAAATTTAATCTCTCAGAAGTTTAACATAACGGGGCCTCATCTCAAAAGAGGGAATGACGTCTGGTTCCCGGCATGGCATAATGAAAGTAGAACACGAACACGAGGTTAAACGACTGAACCTGACCGATTACTTAATTAGGAAGTGAAAGGGGGACTATCCCTTGAAGCTGCTGCAAGCCTTGTTTTTTCCCCCGGAGCAACCGGGCGGTGTCTCCTCGATGATTCCTTATCTGCAGGAGCGTTTTACGCCTCCTCGATGGGAGATGGATTTGTTCTCCATTCCGAAACGCGTCCGCATGAAGGGCAGCGGGGAGGTTGCGTTTCAAACCTTCGACTGGAAGGAATACGCTTCGAGTCCGATTGTGCAGAAATATGTCCAGACCTATTTGGATTATGTGTGGTGGACCAAGCTGCGGATCGATAAATCATACGATGTCATTCATTCCCATCATCCGATTGTCGGTATGGCGATGAAAGACGTATTTCCAGATGTTCCCGTCATCCAGACCGTACACTCCAGTTATGAGCGGGAGCTGATCCTGAACGGACGGATTCAGGAGAACGGTCTCGAACATCGTTTTCTTGTCTCCCTTTACCGGGAACTGGAGCAACGCACAGACCGCCTCTTGACGGTGTCCCATTCTTTCCGCAATTATTTGGCTCCATATGTCGATAGACCTCAGGACATTACCGTAATTCCAAACGGTTATGATGAGAAGCGCTTTAAACCGGTAGCCCACGAAAATGAAGTGGCCCAGCTCGTCACCGTCTGCCGCCTTGTTCCGGCAAAAGGACTGGATATTTTGCTTCGCGCCTGCGCCGAATTGAAACAGAAAGGCCTTCCTTTTGTGCTGCATCTCATAGGGGATGGTCCGAGCCGGACAGAGTTAGAGAATATGGCCCAATCGCTGGGGATTTATGAGGAAACGATCTTCTATGGATACACGCTGCATCCGGAGGAGTTTATGCCTTTCTTTGATATCTTTGTTCTGCCATCCCGTGCAGAGGCCTTCGGCTCGGTATTTGCGGAAGCGGCATTGTGCTGTCTGGCGCTGGTGGGCAGTGAAGTCGGCGGCATTCCGGAGCAAATTGAGAATGGAGTCAACGGACTGCTGGTTCCTCCGGAGGATCCTGCCTCTTTGGCGCTTGCGCTGGAACAGCTGATCAATGATCCGGATTACCGCTACACTTTGGCCAGAGCTGCTTCCGAGCGGGCCAAATCCAAATATTCGCTTAACCGGGCCGTGCATGAACTGAAGAAGATGTATCTGGAAGTTAAGCCAGGCTAATGACTGTACTCTTAATATTATTGAAAAAAGCGAAGCCGGTCTGCCCGGTTGAACTGCCGTGCAGTCCAACTCGTGCGGCCGGCTTTTTTTTGCTGAAGACGGTCCTTAATCCATCATCCATAATACTTAACGTTTAGCCGTTATACGAGGACTGCGGTACAGCACCAGCATAGCGGCCCAAAACAGGCTGAAGACACCGAATACGGGGTACAGCACTGAAAGCAGCGAACTAAAGCCGATCTGGCTGGTCAAATAGCAGAAGCAGAGGATAATCAGCGAAAGCCAGCGTTCCGGTATATTCCACATCGTTCGGATCTGCAGGGAGACCCCGTAAATGTCAGCCACAAACGTACTGAAGATTTCCAGAAAAATAAGAAGCACATACACGAGCTGGACAGCTGTTCCGAGCTGTACGGCAATGGTGCCCATCGGAATCTCGAACTGGACAATGCCGGGCATGTGGGCGGAGAGAGCAAAATGTCCGGCCATCAGCATAAACCCGATGCCTAAGCCGCCAAGAATGCCGCCCCAGACAATCACTTTGCGTTGTTTGATTTGGCTGCCGATCGGAACAAGCACCGCTTGAGCCATGGAGAGATTAAAAGCGCTGTAAATAAACGGGGAGGCCCACGTTTGCAATGGGCTGCTGTCCGTTTCAAGACTTAAGAACCGCTGGGCACCGGGAGTGCCGACCGTAGCGCTGATAATGATGATAGATAACGTAATCATCAGCGGGACAACAATGGAGTTCAGCTGAAGAATTGCGTTCATGCCTTTGCCCAGCAGCAAGAAAGTGCCGATCAAGGTAATCCATAAGCCAAGCTGATAGGAAAGCCCCAAATGCTCCATAAACACGGAACCGGCCCCGGCCAGCATCACGCTGTTGACGCCCAGCAGCACGATAAGCGTAAACAGGCTGATCCACCAGCCTATTCTTCGTCCAAAGAGTTTACGGTTAAGATCCTCGTAAGAACTTGCGCCAATATCGTGGGCGAGCAGCATCATTTTGGTGCCCAGCCAGACGAACAATAGAGTAGCCACCATGATGGTGATGACTCCCCATTTACCGTATTGCGTAAAGAACTGCAAAATTTCCCGGCCGGTTGCAAAACCTGCACCGACGATCGTGCCGATATAAGTAAAAGCAACTTGCAAAACTTTGGCGGCGTTCCTCATGGTTGTTCCTCCTCGAAAAGGACTGGCCGTTTCATGGCACAGGCATGCACGTTTAGTACAAGTTATGTTCCAGCAGGGCTGGACATGACTTCTGCCTGTCCTTTTTGCAAAGCGAATTCAAAAAGGATTAAAATGACTTAGGGTTCTCCACATAGAAAGAGAGGGATTTCCATTGAGCAGTATTATGTCCTATATAGCCCAGTACGGGTATCTTGCAATGTTTGGGCTGCTCGCACTGGGGTTTATGGGAATTCCGGTTCCGGATGAAACGCTGGTCATCATGTTTGGAGGTTTAACGGCAGAAGGACATTTCCAATTCGGGGCAGCGCTTGCGGCCACTTTTCTGGGCAGTATGACCGGCATGTTGTTTAGCTACGGATTGGGGCGCGGAATTGGCAAACCGCTGCTGGATAAGTACGGGAAGTGGATCATGATCACCCCGAAACGGCTTGCCGCCACGGAAAAATGGTTTGCCAAATATGGCAGCTGGAGCGTGCTGCTTGGCTATTTTGTTCCGGGTTTAAGACAGGTAACCTCGTATCTCGCCGGCGTGTACCGCCTGAGCCTCAAGCTTTATTTGATCTATGCCGGTGTGGGGGCAGCCATCTGGTGTACCGTATTTATCTACATTGGTCATACGTTCGGCAAACATTGGCGCAGGGTTGCTTATTTTGTCCATTTGCATGTCTGGAGAATTACGCTGGCAGTGATTGTTTTTCTCGTTGTTGCCTGGATTCTTCACATGCTCTGGAAGAGAAAGAACAGGGAAACGTAAGGAACGCGGAAAAGCTGAAAATTATAGGTTGCTGGCGGCTTTGCATTATGGTATTTTACAGAAAAGCATCGGCTTAGAAGTAGGAGGAAATTAAATGGAACTATTGAAACAGAAAATATTGGAGCAGGGCGTTGTGGTTTCAGATCAGGTTTTGCTGCTGGATGCGATCCTAAATGAGCAGGTGGATCCTGAGCTGACAATGGAAATGGGCCGAGCCTTTGCCGCTATATTTAAAGAAGAGGGCATTACCCGTGTGGTTACCGTGGAATCCTCCGGTATCGCCGTTGCTTTTGCTACTGCTTATGAGCTTGGAGTGCCGCTGGTGTTTGCACGCCGGAAGAAGACGCTGCTTGCTGATCCGGATTCATATGTGGAGCGCGTGCCTTCTTTTACCAAAGGGATTGTGACGGATCTGGTGCTGTCGCGTAAATTCCTGAATGCAGAGGATCGGGTGCTGTTCGTGGACGATATTATTGCCAATGGTGATGCTGCCAAAGGAATGATCAAAATTATTGAACGTTCGGGAGCCAGCTTGTCGGGGGTAGGGATAGTCATGGAAAAATGCTTCCAGCAGGGCGCCAAATCCTTGCGCGAGCAGGGAATCCGCGTTGAATCGCTGGCCAAAATCGCCTCTTTGGAAGGCGGAACCGTCAAATTTGCCGAATAGTCCTCAAATCGATCTGAACTAGGCTGAAGACCAATTTTTGCTTCGTTCTTTGCAGGTCAGGCTTTTTTCGATATAATAAGAAGTAGCTAGAGAGGGGAGGCAATAACAATGGGGAAAGAACCAAATGCCGAGTTTTTTATTGAAAAGCTGCAAGCCGCCAAAGTTACGTTCGAAAGAGCGTTGGATTGTAAACATACCGAATTCGATGATCTTTATCCCTATATGCTGGAACATCCTCAGTTCTTCTGGTACAAACGTTATGTGGGCTGGTCGGAGCTGTTAACCATCGCAGGCCTCTGCGAAGAGCTGTCCTTCCCATGGAGAGACTTATTTACCCCGCAGCAAGTAGGGTATATCGAGCAGAGAGTCATGTCTGCCAAGGTGCTGGACTTCTGGTTTGAGACCAACGATACCAAAGAGCATGCGCAGGCAGATCAGAAATAAGAAAATGTCGGTTTAGGCAAGGGCATTTATTGAATTTTATACAAAGACCTAAATGGCATTCCATTTAGGTCTTTTTTTGCGGAAGAGCGGCTGGAGCCTAGGCTGCGGACTTTGTAGTTTACGAACCATTCACTAAGTTTTAAACAAGAGGAGGGAATGAAATGATCAGCGATGAGCAATTAAACGCCTACCGGCTGTCCGGAGAACGGATTCGTGTCGTTCGGGATGCACTGGAGAGCAACGATGTTAACGGCATCGTAGTGGCTTGGGATGCCACCCATGTCATGGTCCGCAAGCGGAACCGGAAGATCGTCAAACTGGACCGCAGCTATAGCTACCGGCCGTTTGAGGAGCCGAGAGAAGCCGAAGCTGGCGACGGCGAAGGCAGCAACGAATAAAACTTCAAATGCTTCGCATGACTTGAACAGGACAAGCCTAATGCTGCTGACCGGGCAGTAGGGCTTGTTTTTTTATATTTGAAAAAACCTTGCAATGTTGCTTGAACCATGATATATTATTCCTTGTCGCTGCTATAGGATATTGCAAATATGCGGTCGTGGCGGAATTGGCAGACGCGCACGGTTCAGGTCCGTGTGGGCTAACCCCCGTGGAGGTTCGAGTCCTCTCGACCGCATTATTCAAAACGAAAAGCTCTTGAATTCTCCTGTAGAATTCAAGAGCTTTTTTTCGTAAACCCGACATTGTCCGTACGTACGTTAATGAGAAGCGATAAGCAGGTATGAGCAGATTATCTTTTTCATACGTTAGCTAGAATATAGGGGGTTACAGGGCAGCGCAGCACGCTTTATGCTTTTTGCCGCTTCCGCATGGGCAAGGCTTGTTTCGCCCTGGGGTTTTGCCGGCATAATCGTGCTGCAAATGATACGAATACATTTCCCGGCGCATTCGCATGCTCATTTCCTGCATGCGCTCATCGGCATAAGCATAAATCTGCATATAGCTTTGGCAGAAATAATCCGGATCGGATTCGGTCCCCTCCGGATTCCATTTGCGATTTCGCGGACAGCCCCCGTAGCAAAGTCGTTGCCACTCGCAGGAACGGCATTTGTCCGGCAAAGCCGTCTTCATCTGGTGGAAGCGCGCGTAGTTCGGATGGGCAAGCATATCGGCGATGGAAGAGCCGGCCACATTGCCGACGGTCCATTTCTCGTTAATGAAGAAGTCGCACGGAAACGCATCGCCGTTCTGCTCCAGCACCAGGCTTGTCGGGCATGCAGCCCGGTGTACGCAATGCTCGGCCTCCCGGTTCAAATAGACGCCGAGCATATTATCGAAGAAGCGGATGGACACCTCCGGATAGCCGTCATTGTACCATTCGTCGAAGATGCTGCACAGAAAATCGCCATATTCTTGCGGCGTAATTTCATATTCGCCTGGTTTGTCCACCTGCTGGGATCGGAAATCCATGCAGGGGATGAACTGGACAAAGTTGAAACCGTTCTCACGATAAAATGCCATTAAGGTCTTCGCTTCACTTACATTCCCCTTGTGGATCACCGTCAAAATATTGAAATCGACCTGATGCTTCCGCAAATGCTCGATTCCCGCCATAACCCGGTCGAAGCTGCCCTTGCCGGCGGCATTCACTCGCCGAGAATCATGAACTTCCTTGGGCCCATCCAGGCTGACGCCGATCAGGAATTGATAGGTTTTGAAAAAGGCCGCCCAGCGGTCGTCGACCAGCGTGGCATTGGTTTGCAAGGAATTGCTGATAACCGTATGCGGCGGGGCGTAAAGGGCCTGAAGATAAACGACTTCTTTGAAAAAATCAAGGCCGGCCAGCAGCGGCTCCCCGCCTTGCCAGGCAAATGTTGCAGCGCCTTGGCTGAACTGCATGTATTCTTTGATGAATTTATCCAATAAGGCTGAATCTATCCGGTTGATCTTCGGTCCGGGCTTCCCTCCGCAGGTGCTGTAGTAACAGTAATCGCAAGCCAAGTTACAATCTTCCGATACGGTTTTCCACATCACGCCGAGGTTAGCTTGCCCATTTATCATGCAGGTTCCCGACATTGGTCATCCTCCTGTCCGCGCTAAGCGTGATGAATTCGGGGCATCGGCATGGGTTCCTTGCCAAGCTCAGCCCAAGCGTATTTGAGAAGAAGCTCCGTCTTCAACCCTTCGCAGCCAGGTTCATCCCATAAGTTATAAAGCTCTTCGGGGTCCTCCTGAAGATCGAAAATCTCTCCATACGTTTGATTGTAATACACCGTGATTTTATAACGTTCATCGATGTAGGTTTTCTGGTGGATCGTCGTCGGTTCATGCCGGAACTCGCAGATGGCGTGATCCCGGGCCTTATCCCGGCGGCCCAGCCACACCTCCTTCTGATCGACCCCGGCCATCGTCCGCGGAATAGGCAAACCGCAGAAGGAAAGAAAGGTTGGGGCTAAATCGACCAGGGATTGCAGCGCATCCGAACACCGCCCGGAGGGTACATGGCCAGGGTACCTGACGATGAACGGCAGCTTAATCAAATCCTCGTAATGAAATCCGCCCTTGGCTTGCAAGCCATGCTGGCCGAAGAAGTGGCCGTGGTCTGTCGTGAAGACAACAAGGGTATTTTCGGCCAGCCCCAAAGCATCCAGCTTATCCAGGATCCGTCCGATATATTTATCCATCAAGCTGATCATACCGTAATAAATCGCGACTAGCTTCTTCTTATCGTACTCCGTAAGCCGCTGCTTCGCCCCATATTCGTAATGATGATGGGAACGGTACCCATGGATGCCAAATCCGGTTTCCATTAAATGAGAGAAATCCGGATTTTCCTCTTGGGTTAAGCCGAAGTGCGGCGGATTCCGGTCGTGCTCCCCCGGCACCATCGACGGGATCGTCAACTGCTCCGGATCGTACATCGTATCCCAAGGCTCCGGCACCAAGTATTCCGGATGAGGGTCGAAGAAGCTGGCCCACAGGAAGAAAGGTTCCCCCGTTTTGTGATGTTCTTCCAGACGGGCATTTGTCCGTTCTGCTATCCATGTGTTGTAATGATATTTTTCCGGAATCGGCCACTTGTAGGTTTGCGTGGGGTCCATCGTTCCGGTCGGGGGCAGGAAATAGTCCCGCCAATTGGAGCATCCTTGTTCCTCCAGCCATAAGGCATAATGTTGCCCTACATGAGCTTCGTTTGTATGGTTGCGCGCGAGTTCGACGTGATCAAAGCCGTAAAACGGCCCATGATCGTCCCGCCAATAGTTCAAATCCTGCAGTAGCGGATAAGCTTCCTTTGAATCGTATTCGGCCGTTGATTTCAAGGGCTGGAAATGCGCTTTGCCGATCAATGAGGTTTGATACCCGGCTTGCTTGAAATCTTCGCCGACGGTGTGACGGTCCTCCAACAGCTTTGTTCCCAGCGTCCATGCGCCGTGTTGACTTGGATACATGCCGGTTATGATCGAAGAGCGGCTTGGCGTACAGGTTGGATTCGGGCAATAAGCCCGGCCGAACGTCGTTCCTTCCCGGGTCAAACGATCTAGATTCGGCGTGGAGATTTCAGGTTGGAATGCGCCGATGGTATTCCAATGCTGCTGGTCACTAGTAATTAGTAAAATGTTAGGTCTACTGGACAAATTTTATCCCCTCCTATTATGATAATATTGATTAATGCGTGATTTATAAATGGCGTTGTGTTACATAACATTTATCATTTTGTTATCTATGAAGAGAACGAGTAGGAGGAGGGAGGTACGAGATGATGCAGGAATATGAACATGAATATGCCGAGTTTCTTTATTACACGCCCGGTTACCTGGATCGGGAAGCCCAGCTGTGGCCTGTCCGGGCGGGTCGCAACGTAGCCAAGCCCCATTATAAGGTAGGGCCGAAAAGGATTGAGTGCTACAGCCTTCATTTTGTGCTGGAAGGAAACGTGTGCTTCGAATTCGAAGGCAAACGGGTCGAATTGCAGCCGGGCGATTTATTTTGCCTGCTTCCTGGCCGGACCTACTTTTATCATGCGCTGCCCTCGGAGCAGCCGCTCCGAATGTACTGGCTCGCCATAGACGGCAGCCGCGTCAAGCCGTTATTAAAGCTTGCAGGTCTGGTACCGGAGAGACCGTTCGCGAAAGAGATAGTTACTCAGCAAGTGAGGGAACTGCTGGAGGATATGATCGAGAAATTAGGAAACTTAGAGCGGTGGAGTCCAGCTGCTTCCTTGGAGCTCCAAGGGGGAATCTGCCGGCTGCTGGCCGAGCTGATCCCCGAGACGGCGCCAGCCGAACTGACCGAACCTTCGGGCTGGATCGGCGAGTGCATAGCGTTTATGGATCTTCATGCGACGGAGGGAATTACCGTGCAGCAGGTCGCAGCATTTGCAGGGGTTCACCGCTCTTATTTTTCCAATGTGTTCACCAGTCAGATCGGGGTGTCTCCGCAGAAATTTTTGCAGAAGATTCGAATGGATAAGGCCAAGCGGCTCGTCATCGAAACAGATGCTTCCGTAACCGAGATCGCCTTGTCTTTGGGATATCCGAGTCTGTATACGTTCACTCGAGCCTTTAAAATGTATTACAAAATGCCTCCTTTGGCGATGCGAAACAGTAGGACTTGAACGTGCAGAGAAGGCGGAAAGCACCCGAAATTTCGTAAGCGCTTACTTTATGGAGCGGCCGCATCCGGATATAAAGGGGAGGAGATCATGACATTGGCAAGGCTGCGCAAGTGGATTTCGCCGAAACTAGGCATTCAAGGGAAAATATTTATCGCTTTTGGGGTGCTGATGCTTCTAGCCATCGTCTCCGTGACCAGCATCATCTATGTCAACATGCGCGACACGATCAAAAGAAATGCCATCACCTCCGTTTCGGACAGCATTCGTCATGCCGACGAATCCTTGAACGTCATGCTCAAGGAAATCGACCGCTTGAATACGGTGGTAGCGACGAATAAAAATACGGTCATCAATACGATTCTAAGCCCCAACGAAGAAATCAGCTACGAATGGTTTCAGGAACAGAAGCGGATTACCGAATTTCTGTCCGGAATGATCGATTACAAACCTTATATTTCCCGCATTGCCGTAGTTGGCCTGAACGGCAAAGTATTCTTCTCGGGAGGACCCTGGATCGACCGTACGTTCCTGGATACCGAAACGATGGACTTCATGTTAAGTAAAGGGGAACGCCACGCGTATTTCAAAAGGTCGGATACATCGGAGGCGATATCCGTTGGGCGCGTTCTCCGCTATAACCGGGAGACGATCGGCGTCGTCATGGTGGATTTGAATTATGATTTCATTCGAACGACGTACGGCGTGAAACCTACCTCAGACAGCATTCTGTACGTGCTCGATGGGCAGAAACAGCTTGTTTTTCAGTCCGATTCTGCCCCCTCAGACGTTTCTGCCGAAATGACCAAGGCTGTTTATGAGGAGGTAGAACCGTCTGATCAGGAGGAAACCGTCGAACGGGCCATCGACGGCAAACGTTATATCGTCGTCAGCCGAAAGTCCGAAAATACCGGATGGACCACACGCGCTTTGATCCCGCTTGATTCTCTGCTGAGCAAATCGGAGAAGATCCGCAACCTGATGGTGGAGGTTGCCGTCGCCGTATTTGCCGTTGTTCTGATCGGGTCGCTGCAAATATCCTCGCGGACTACCCTTCATATCCGCCGACTCAAAACGATGATGATGCGAGTCAAGGATGGAAATCTGGATTTTCCGCGGACGGAGATCGTTACCAAGGACGAAATTGGCGATTTGTATCGGGTATTCATCAGCATGGTTGATGAATTGAAACGTTTGATGGAAGGGATCCGAATGAGCGAGCAGGCCAAGCGGGAGGCGGAACTTACCGCGCTGCAGGCGCAAATCCGTCCGCATTTTCTCTATAATTCGCTGAACACAATCAAGTATTTGGCTAATCTGAACGGAGTTCCCAATATCGAGGAGGTATCCGGAGCGTTGGTCGAGTTGATGCGGGGCGTGCTTGGGAATTCCGGAGAGTTCCTAACCTTGCGAGAGGAGCTTGGTTATGTATCCAGTTATGTCGCCATTGCCAAATACAAGTTTCTGGAGCCGGTCCCCGTGGAATTTCAGGTTGAGGATGAAGGATTGCTGGAGTGCCGGGTGCCGAAGCTTACGCTCCAACCGATCGTGGAGAACGCGCTTATGCACGGCTTCGGGCCTTCGGCGCAGGGGGGATTTGTGCTGATCCGCATCTTCGAGGAGGACGGGGATCTGAAGATCGAAGTGATGGATAACGGCAAGGGCATGAGCAAGGAGAAGCTGGAAGTTTTGATGGGGGAGGAAGCAGAAGCTCCTTCGCGATTCAGCGGCATGGGGGTTCGCAATGTGCATGAGCGGATATCCAGGATCTTCGGTGAACCCTACGGCATCAGACTCTATAGCGAAGAGGGATTGTATACGAAAGTGGAGATTCGGTTTCCTCGATCGAAAGACTTGGACTAAAGATACGAAAAAGGGGAATAGGCCATGTATCAAGTATTGTTGGTTGACGATGAACCTTTAGTGCATCACCATCTTCGATCGCTGTCGGATTGGCGAAATCAGGGGTTCGGGCTTTGCGGCGAAGCCTATGAGGGAGAGGAAGCGCTCCGGATGATGGATCAGCTTCGGCCCCATATCGTTATCCTGGACGTGAATATGCAGGGCATGAACGGCGTGGAATTAAACCGAACAATCCGGGAACGTTATCCATCCGTGAAGACCATCATGCTTAGCAGCTATGATGATTACGACTATGTTCGCGAGTGTTTGAAGAACGGGGCAGTCGATTATCTGCTGAAGCATCGTTTGGACGCCGATCAGCTTCTGGGCGTATTAAGGAAAGCGGTCCGCGAAATGGAGAAGGACCAGGATGGCCAATTGCGGAAGCTCGGCAGCCCTTCGAAATTTCGGGAACTCCTTGCCCAAACCATGCGGGGAAGACCCGGGGCAGTCAGAGAGCTGGAGGATTATGCCCGGGAAAGCGGACGGTTACAGGATACGGTGTGTTATACTGCCGCAGCGATGCAAATTTCCTCCTTCCTGCTGCTGGCGGAATCCCGAAGCGACATGCAGACCCACCGGATGGTCCAGCAAGTCATTGATCTTATGCAGCAGACCCTCGGGGATCAACCGGAACGGACCGTGACTTATATGGAAAACGGCCGCATCGCTGTCTTGTTCGCATTCAAGGACAGGAGTGAGCAGGCTGCTGCTAGTGAAGCGGAAAGGCTGATGAGCCACCTGCGCCATTCGCTGGAGCTGTTTTTGAATTTGAAATGCACCTATGCGATTGGCCACGTATGTTCCAGCTTGTCCAAGCTTGAGGCTAGCTATCGTACTGCCGAGCAGGTTCTTGACGCTTCTTGTCCTATGACTTTGGAGGGGACGTTCTCCGAACGAGTTTCTTTAACGATTGAAGAACAGAAGCAACTCCTCCTCTCCATGGAAAATTTAGATCGGGGAGGCGCGCGGGAAGTGATTGCCTCCGCGTTTAAGGGTCTTCATCAGCAGCCGGTCCATGCCCAAGGGGTCCAGATGATCGTCCGTGAGCTGCTCTCTATAGGGGAGAAGGCGGCACGCAAATGGGTTCCTTTCGCCGGAGGTGACCAGGCGGGAAGCGGCTTCTCGGCGCGGGAGGATTTGGGGCGGATCGATAGCGTGGACGGTTTGGAACAATGGTTGTATTCCTATTACGAGGATCTGCTTGACCGGTTAAAGCGGGAGCGTGCGGCCGGCCCCCATTCGCGGCATGTTTCGCAGGCGATCCTGCTGATTCTTGAGAAATATCCAAGTTATATCACATTGGAGCTTGCGGCGGGGGCCATCGGGCTCCATCCCTCGTATCTCAGCCGGATTTTCAAAGAGGAGACGGGGATGACGTTTTCGGAATACGTGAACCAGGTTCGGATCGACGCCAGCCGCAAGCTGTTGGAAAGCGGCAGATATTCGGTCAAGCAGGTTAGCGTGCAGGTGGGATTCAGCACCTATAACTATTTTTTCAAAGTGTTCAAGGAGTGGACCGGCGTGACGCCCCAAGCTTACGTGCAGAAAATCAAACCTCCTCATTCCGTCAAATAAGTGGAGTATGTGGTCATATTTGTGGAATTTGGCGCCGGTGTGGATCGAATATACTGAATTCAGTAAACGCTTACAACGATTGATGTTTTGCCATTCACGAAGGAGGTCATGAAAAGATGCGAACACATTGGGGAAAAACGATCAGCACGGTGCTGATAGCCGCGTTGGTGCTGGGGGGCTGCGGTTCCGGTACGAACGCGAACAAAAATGCTTCTGAAGGAGGCGGAGTATCGGAGGTCAGCAAAGAGGGATTTCCGATCGTGCAGGAACCGGTCAAACTGAAGGCGTTTACCCGGATCGCCCCTGTTAACGGGCCGTTTAAGGACATGCCGGTATTTCAGGATTACGAGAAAATGACCAATGTGCAAATGGAGTTCATTGAATCTCCGACCGACGGTTTTGCCGAGAAAAAGAATCTGCTGTTTGCATCCAACGAGCTGCCGGACATTATGTACCGTTCCGCGATCACACCGCTTGAAGCGGTTCGCTACGGAGCCGGCGGTCAATTGATTCCACTGGAAAATTTGATCGAAGAATATGCTCCCAATCTTAAGAAACTGATGGAGGAATACCCGGAAATTCGAGCATCGATCACTACGCCGGAGGGACATATCTACACGATTCCGGGCATCGTTACGCTGGATTCGGCCCGTACGGACAAGAGATGGATCAATACGGCCTGGCTGGAGAAGCTGAACCTGAAAGTGCCGGAAACGCTGGACGAACTGTACAATGTGCTGGTGGCCTTCCGGGATGAGGACCCGAACGGAAACGGAAAGAAGGACGAAATTCCGCTTACGGCCCGCACAGGCCTCCCAATCGTGGCTGCGATGAGCGGTTCTTTTGGACTTGACCAGCAGTTCGGCTACAACGTCAACATCGTCGATGGCAAGGTTGAAATCTGGATGGGGAACGAACGCAACAAAGAAATGCTGATGTTCCTGAACAAGCTGTACCAAGAGAATCTGCTGGATCCTGAAATATTCTCCCATACGGAAGCGCAGTATTTGGCGAAACAAGGTTCGGGAAATACGGGAGTGTTCTTTGACCAGACCAACAACAACTTCCTGCCGATTGCTGATCAGTATACAGGGATTGCTCCGTTCGAAGGCCCGCATGGCGACCGTCTTCAAAGCCAGGGAGCCCCGGTTCCGCGTGACCAAGGTGCGTTCGCCATCACTTCGGTCAACCAATATCCGGAAGTGTCCATGCGCTGGATTGACTATTTCTACAGCGATGAAGGCTCGACGCTGCTGAGATTCGGACGGGAGGGCGAGCACTACGAATTAGTTGATGGCAAACCGACTTATAAGCCGGAATTCTCTACAGCCGAAACCCAGCCGAAGCTTACTCCGTATGCCGGTGGAGGCGCGCCTCATCTGATCAGCGAATATGTGGCTTCCTACATTAATCCTCCACAAGTTCAAGAGGCCCAAAAGGCGCTGGATCCGTACATGCCGACAATTCGTTATGCTGCACCAATGTTTGACGAGGAAACGGCTCAAAAGGTGAATGTGCTCCGCAACGATATCGACAAGTATTATGAAGAGCAAAGCACCAAATTTATTGCGGGGGCTTTGAGCTTCGACAAGTGGGAGGAGTTCCAGTCCACGCTGAAAAAGATGAACATTGACGAGCTTCAGCAAATTTATCAAGACGCTTATGACAAAATGGCTAAATAAGGCAGATCCTCAAGCGGGATAGGAGTGGATGTTCATGAATAACGCAGAAATCCATGAGACTGCCGCGGCGCCCCGGTTCCGAGCGAAACGGGGCAGCCGCCTCATCAAGCAGATCGCAAAGAGATACGATTTGTATCTCATGCTGCTGCTGCCGATGGCATGGTATTTGCTGTTCCAGTATGGCCCTTTATACGGGCTGCAGATCGCTTTCAAAAATTTTAATCCGGGCAAGGGAATTTTGGGCAGCAGTTGGATTGGTTTCGAGCATTTCCAGCGTTTTTTTGATTCGTACTACTTTTGGAGACTGCTCTGGAATACGCTCTCCATTAATTTGCTCTCCCTGATCCTTGCGTTCCCGATTCCGATATTCCTTGCTCTTCTCATTAATGAGATGCGAAGCAAAAGCTACAGCAAGCTGCTGCAAAATATCACTTATATTCCACACTTCATTTCGGTTGTCGTCATCGTAGGGATATTAACCGTGCTTCTGTCCACGAATGGTCCCGTCAACATGCTGATCCATGCCTTGGGCGGCTCGGAAATCCGCTTCATGGAATCGGCCGGATGGTTCAAGACCATCTTTATCGGCTCGAACATCTGGCAGAATATGGGCTGGCAATCCATTATCTACATCGCGGCGCTAAGCGGAATCAATCCGCAGTTGTACGAAGCAGCCAAGATGGACGGCGCATCGCGGATGCGGCGGATCTGGCACGTCTCTCTGCCGGGAATCGTTCCCGTCATTGTCATCCTGCTCATTTTGGATATCGGGCAGTTTATGAACATCGGTTTCGAGAAAATTTTACTCATGCAAAATAACCTGAATCTCGAAGCGAGCGACGTTATCTCCACGTTTGTGTATACGACGGGGATATTGAAGGGGGAATACAGCTACACGGCAGCGATCGGACTCTTCAATTCCTTAATCAACCTGACCTTGCTGCTGCTGGTCAACCGGTTCGCACGCAAAACGTCGGAGACGAGTCTTTGGTAATGGAGGGGACGGATTATGGCTAAAGAAGCAGTTGCTGCGAAAGGTCCATCGGACGAACGTTGGTTCGATGTTATCGTATATTTGATCGCTGCGGTGATCATTATGCTCGTACTTTATCCTTTATTATTTGTGGTTAGCGCATCGTTCAGCGACCCTGCAAGGGTGCTGAGCGGAGAGGTGTGGCTGCTTCCGAAGGGTGCCAACCTTGAAGCCTATAACAATATTTTGCACAATGATCAGATTTGGATCGGCTACCGGAACTCCATTCTCTACACTGTCGTCGGCACGCTGATCAATATTACTATGACCCTTCTGGCGGCATACCCGCTATCACGGCCGGATTTGCCGGGACGTAAAGGGCTGATGCTGATCATTACCTTGACAATGTTCTTCAGCGGCGGACTTATTCCGAGCTACCTGCTCGTCAAGAGTCTCGGCATGGTCGATACGATGTGGGCGCTGATCATTCCGGGGGCGATCTCCACTTACAATCTGATCGTCATGAGAACGTATTTCCAGTCTAGCATCCCATGGGAACTGCAGGAAGCGGCGCATATCGACGGCTGCTCCAATTGGCGGTTGCTGATCAGCATCATCCTGCCGTTGTCCAAGCCGATATTGGCGGTAATGGTTTTGTTCTATGCGGTTGGCCATTGGAATGCATTCTTTAATGCGCTGATTTATATTCGCAGCGAGCAGCTTTACCCGCTCCAGCTGATCCTGCGGGAAATTTTGATGATCAGCCAGTCTGCGGGCGTCGATGGCGGTAACGTTGGGATGGAGGAGAAAATTCTTCTCTCCGAAAGCATTAAATATGCGGTGATTATTGTTTCCAGTCTGCCGGTGCTGGTCATGTATCCGTTTGTGCAGCGGCATTTTGTCAAAGGCGTCATGATCGGCTCTATTAAAGGATAAACGCGAACGGAGGTAAACCATTGATGAATAAAGCAACGATTACCATCGACGGCAGCCAGCCGAACGGGCATCGAATTAACCCTTATTTGTTTGGACATTTCGTTGAAGACATCCGGGATCATATGGAAGCGATGCTGGCTTTCCCGCTAAGGGACATGGACTTTGAGAGCGAAGCGGAAGGGAAAGCCGAAGTGTCGGGGCAATGGTCTCCCTATACGAACGGACGTAATACGAAATATGCCCTGGAAGCTCCGGCGCCGAAACACTCGGGGCGCGCTCAGCGCATCCGGATTCTAAGCGATGATGAGGCTTATGCGGGGATCGCCCAGCAACTGGCGCTCAAAGGGCCGATCCGTTATTCGGTCAAGCTGGTGGCCAGAGCTTCGGTTGAGATTCGCTATGTCATTGTCGAGGCTGTGGACCGGCTTCGTCAGGAACGTTTAGGCCTGGAACGGATTGAGCTGGACAGCCACAATTGGCGGGAATATGAGGCCGTATTGGCCATCGGCCGGAATTGCGCCGATGCGGAATTCCGTATTTATGTGCCTGCCGAGCATCCGAGATGGCAAGATAGCGTCTCTACCGGCATGCTTTGGATCGATCATATCTCCTTGCTGCCGGAGGACCATATCGGCTTCGTGAAGCGGGAAGTTGTTGAAATGGCAAAGGATTTGAACGCCGGGATGATGAGACTGGCCGGCAACTATATCAGTGCCTACCACTTTGAACATGGCATCGGACCGGTGCTTGAACGCCCGGTCATGTATAACGAGGCGTGGGGAGGCTGGACGAGCAAATATTTCGGAACGGATGAATTCATCCGGTTCTGCCGGGAGCTGCAGGTCGAACCGCTGATCTGCGTGAATGACGGCTCTGGAACGCCAGAGGAAGCTGCGCAGTGGGTTGAATATTGCAATGGTGGCACCGATACCCCCATGGGTGCGATACGCGCCGCCAATGGACACCCTGAACCCTACAACGTGAAGTATTGGGAGATCGGCAACGAGGTGTGGGGCGCTTGGCAGGTAGGAACGTGTGCCGCCGACGATTTCGCCCGGCGAACCGTAACCTTCATCGAAGCCATGAAGGAGGCCGACCCTGAGGTTGTGATTCTAGCCTGCGGGCATACGGATCAGGACTGGAACAAGGCGGTGCTTGACATCGCGGGAGAGCGGATCGATTATCTGACTCTGCACTTGTATCATGGATACAATCGTTTTGCGATGGACCGCAGCACGCCAGCAGAAGAGCGTTACAAGGCGATCGCCAGCTTCCCGGAATGGACGAGACATAATATCGAGCAGACGAGAGAACAAATCCTGTCAAGTTCGAAACACAGCCATGTGAAGCTGGCAATTACCGAATATAACACGATGTACTATCCCAATAACGTTAGAAAAGGAGTGCCGGAAGAGCATACGCTGGGCGCAGCGGTTGCCAACGCCGCTAATCTGAATGAAATGCTGCGTGAAAGCGATCTGGTGCACATCGGCAGCTTCTCCGATTTGGTCAACGGCTGGCTCGGGGGATGCATCCGGGTTGGCGACTATTATGCCGACCAATATTGCGGCAAGCTGCCAGGCTGGAGTGGGCACCCGCTGAACGTTTATGGAACCCCTACTTATGAAGTGATGAAGCTTTACGCCGGACGGAAAATGACAAGATTGCTGCCTGTGCATACCGAATGCGGCACCTTCTCCGTTCAATCAAACAAACCGGCTCCGATCAAGCTGGATGAACTCCCGGATCTGGATGTCGTAGCCTGCACCAATGAAGAGGGCAGCGTGATCACGGTCTTTATCGTTAACCGGAGCTTGCATGAAGTAACGACAACCCTTGATTTGCGCGAGCTTGAAGTTTCCGAAGGAACGCTTCTTCATGTCATTACAGGAGATTCCGATCAGGACTTGAATACCGTCTTTGAGCCGAATCGCATCGCCAGCCAAATGAGCGACGTACCCGTTGAGACTTGGAAGGCCGGATATGTCCTTCGTCGGTCATCCATATATGTATTGGAAATGAGAACGAACCGGTAAACAGGAGGCATCGCATATCACATGACAACCAAAGGTTATATCAAAGATTATCCAAGACCTCAGTTTGTCCGAAATGAATGGATGAACCTGAACGGCGAATGGGACTTCCGCTTCGACGATCAGAATGTCGGGGAAATTGAAAAGTGGCAGGAGCAGCTGACGGGAACGCATAAAATTAAGGTTCCGTTTACGTACGAAACCGAGGCAAGCGGCATTGGCCTGGAGGAATTCCATGCTCGGGTATGGTACAGCAGGAGCGTGCTGATCCCGAAGGAAGCGGCTGGAAAACGGGTCGTCCTGCACTTTCAGGCGGTAGATTATATCGCCAAGGTATGGGTGAACGGGGAGCCGGCGGGCAGACATCAGGGGGCTTATGCCGCATTTTCCCTTGATATAACACCATACCTGACCTTCGGTGCGGATAATGTTATAACGTTAAAGGCAGAGGACAGTGACGACTGCACCCAACCACGGGGCAAACAGCGTTGGACGAAAGATAATTTCGAATGTTTCTATGTTCAAAGCACAGGCATTTGGCAGACGGTCTGGCTGGAATACGTGGAGGAGCAAAGGCTGGATTCGGTAAAAATCACGCCCGATCTCGATCGTGCCCGGGTGTCGTTTGATTTCCGGGTGCGGGGTCTTGAGACCGCGGCAGGGAGCCTGAGGCTCGAAGCCATCGTGACCCTGAAGGATCACCATGTTAAGACGGTAAGCCTTGCGGTCGATCGGCCCCGCTTCAGCGTGGAAGTCGATTTGGTGCATGAAGCGAACGGCCCATGGAAGAAAGCATTCTGGTCGCCCGCGCAACCGAATTTATATGATGTGGAATTCGTGCTGTATCTGGATGAGGTCGTCATAGACCGCGTATTCTCTTATTTTGGCATGAGAAAAGTATCGATCGAGAAAGGCAAAGTGCTGCTCAACAATGTGCCGATCTATCAGAGGCTGATGTTGGATCAAGGTTACTGGCCGGAAAGTCACCTGACTCCGCCGAGTGAGGATGCGCTTATTGCCGATATTGATTACATGCTGGAAATGGGCTACAACGGCGTGCGCAAGCATATGAAAATTGAAGATGCCCGCTTCCTGTATTGGTGCGACGTTAAAGGGCTTTTGGTATGGTCGGAAATGGCGGCAACATTTGAATTTCATGATGATGCGGTAGAGAACTTCACCAAGGAATGGCTGGAAATTGTCCACCAGCAGTATAACCATCCGAGTATTATCACTTGGGTGCCATTTAATGAGTCCTGGGGAGTTCCCTACATTCTGCACGATCAGAGACAGCAGAAATTTACGGAAAGCATCTACCATCTGACCAAGTCCATTGACCCGTACCGGCCGGTCATTACGAATGACGGCTGGGAGCATACGATTTCCGATATTATTACGCTGCACGACTATGTCGAGACGGGAGAAGGTTTCCTAAAACGGTACGCGGGCAACAAGGACGCCATCGTGAGTAAGGAAATTCCCTGCAACCAATGGAAATATGCATTAGCAGACGGTTACGAGTACAAGGGCCAGCCGATCATGATTACCGAGTTCGGCGGGATCGCTTTCGAATCGGATAAAGGTTGGGGTTATGGACATCAGGTAAGGACGGACGAAGAGTTCTTGAACCGTTTCGAAGGTTTGATTCAGGCGATCAAAAGCGTTGACTACATTTGCGGCTTTTGTTATACGCAACTAACCGATGTGCAGCAAGAAATCAACGGGCTGTTGACGGAGGAACGGAAACCGAAATTCCCGATGGACAAAATCAAGGAAATTAATCTGGCTTGATTTTCAACTGAGCGGAGGAAGGGACTAACCAGCGGAAGACGGGTTGGTCCCTTTGTTTGCAGTCTAGCCAGTCTGCCTTCTTCAAAGTCTCCATATCCGTATCGCTGATTACAAAATCAAGCTCGGCATTTATTCTCATATGCTCCGGGGTTGCCGTCTTGGGAATGACCACCAGACCAAGCCGGATATCGTAGCGAAGAGCTGGGCAACAGATAACGCCATAATTATCGGCGATAGCCTTACCTCTGGATGATCGAGAATTGCACCGTGGGCAATTGGCGAATAGGCCTCTACTAGAATGTTATTCTTTTGGCAGAACTCAATGAACTTAAATCTCACAGCTCGCAAGAGTATTCTCAACATCGTCCTTTCGCAGGTCGGCTAGCGAATAGTTGAGATTGGTTAGAGCATATATATAACCTAAGCGAAATCGCTATTCTAAGAAAAGTGGAAGGGTTGAGAACCTTGGCATTAAACATTAGTAAAAGCGCAAGCAGCAGCCCGGATACACCTTGTACGTTCCGGGTTGAGCTTTCAGCGGAGGGCAGCCTTACAACATTGGATTTGCCTTTGTATCTGGTGTTCGCTATTGATGCAACTTCGACGATGGGCATACAGGATGTCAACAACAATACGGCAACACGCTTTCAGGTTGCGGTTGAAGCGATTCACGGCTTCCTGGACATTATTTTTTCTGAAGAATATGCGTCCGTCGAGAAGCATATCGCCGTTGTATCGTTCGGAAACGGAGCCAGGGTGCATGTCACGCAGGCTGACGCCGAAGGAAGATTTAGCGGTTTAGTCAACCCGGCTCCTTTAACGGTACCAGCCGGCGGCGGTGCACCGGTACAAGATCATTACATAGGCGCCAACAGCTACGACCCGGCGCAGGCGGTAACGGCGCTGGCCAACTTTAGGAGCGTGGCGGACAAAACCACCTTTTTCTATGAGAATGAGGAAGAAGTTGAAACGATGATCAACAATATAAGTCGTTACAGCAATACAAATATCGAATCGGGTTTTCTTTTAGCCGGTGAACTGTTAGAAGATATTCCAGTTGAAGCTCACAAGTTGATCATTCTTTTGACGGATGGTGAGAGCGCAGCATCGTCCACTTTCTATGCCTACTATAATGAAGCCGATATTCCAAATCGGATCAATGCAGCGCTTCTCGTCCAAGAGGGGAACACACTCTTTGCCGATTCTGGCGGTATCCGGGCACAAGTTACGAACGAGGACTTGATCCGGGAAGGTATCGACCCGAGCAGCTTCGACCGAGCAACCTTCACGCCGTTACAAGTCGTCAGTCTCAAAATGCGTGCACTTGGAAGGAGCGAAGCGTTCTTTACAGCTGCAACCCAGTCGCTCACCATTAATCCGTTTGCCGGTGAATGGCATAATTTCGATGGAAGAAACAGTGACAATGCGACGCGTGTGCCAGCCATACCCAATTTGCTCGACGACATTACATTAAACGGTTATTACTGGTCTAATGGACGCATTGGATTTGCGGCTAATTATTATTACTACCAGCACAGCCCGTTCTTCGCCAAGGTGGGAGGCATTTGGCAATATTCGCAATCGGACACGGGTATCCCTCTTCAACCGGTATATGAAGATGCTTTTTTCCGTCAAAGCCTGATCGGCCGCGAGCTCGAGACGGTCACGTTTGACAACTCCGAGACGGAGCTTATGATCTTCGCCACCGACGAAAAAATCCCGCAAACCCGGCTTATCGATTATTACGAGCAAACAAGCCGGAATATCTTCGGCAGCAACGAAGCCAAGCGGTTTATGATCGCCGCCTCGGAAGCCATCCGCGCGAATGGGATTAGGATCGATACGATCGGGATCGGCCATTCGGTTCTGCTGCCCGAATATTTGAATGAAACGGCGTCTTCGGGCCAAGCCTTTTTCGTTCCTCTCGAAGTTGCCCATGCTCAAGACGCGCTGCGTGATCAGATGCTTGCCGTCACTAACGCAGAGCTTGGTTTCTTTAGCGATGTCGTCATCACCGATATGGTTCCCCGTCGTTCCAGCGATGTGTCTCCTCTGCAGAATGATGGTACCTTCACACTGGATACGAATTCGCTCCAGGTTGCCTTTGTGCAGACACCGGAAAGTCCGGTTCTATTTCAGCCTGTCGATTTGAATGGCGGACCTGTCAGCGTAATCGAAGAGGGGGATCGTTATATTATCGCTTTACGAGCCGGCGACCTGTGGGCTCCGGAGGAAGCCGTTCTACAAGAAGGGCGTTTCTTCAGAGCGATTATCGCTTTTGACCTCACTCCGAATCCAGGCGTAATCTCTCAAAGCGGCGAGAACGTACCTGATATCCCGGCTAATATCGAAGCCTCCGTAAGTTGGGTAGAAGCGAGAGTGGAAAGAACACTGCCTTATCCACCCGCTTTGGTGTTCGTGCCTGCCTTCTGCACACCTCAGCTCCCGTTTATCGAGCCTCCGGTCCCCCCACCTCCGGTTGTAGAGATCGGGATGGACCCGCCCGACGTTTTCCCGGGAGGAGAAATAACGATCATTATAACGGTCCAAAATGTGGCCGACATTGCGATTGTGAAACAGCTGCAAGTTGGTCTTCCTGCAGGATTCCAATTTGTTCCCCGATCCTTGGTTGTCCGTGATCAGCCGTATTTAGCGGAAACGCTTAATAATATTGATCTTGGCGTTAATCAGCCTGGAGAAGTGGATACGATTCTCTTCCGGCTTACCGCGCCGGTTATCAATCTTTTTGAGCAGAATACGCTTCTAGCCATATTACGTACCACTGTGGGTGATGTTAAGGTATCTGTCGAAATTCCAATCGAAGAAGAGGAAGAGTGATTTTGCGGTCAAAAGGTGATTGATTAAAGGGGAAATGGAGTCCTTTCAAGCGGATTCTATCTCAATAAAAATAAGCTTTTGAATGGCTGGATGCCTTCAAGGGCTTGTTTTTTTATATGCACAATAAACTAGACGAACGGCTTGGCTTTGTCTCGAAGTAGATTTGAAATAACCAGAAAGATCCAATTTTCATATTGCAACCGTTTTCAACTCTAGAGTAGGATAAAGGTTGAGGTGAAGGAGCTTGGATAAAAAATGGCTAGCCGGTGTTACGGTCTTATTTGTATTATTGACCTATTTGTTTATGAGCTTTGCTCACCATTCCAGCAAAATGGGCAGTATCGTGAAAGAATTGCAGGGACGGCCCGGAAACGGGGAACACCGTTACCATATCGTGCTTATCGAACAGGAGCGCTATAACCCGTATTGGGTCAGGGTGGAAAAGGGAGCGGAACAAGCCGCGAAGGAACTCGGCATAGACATCGAATTCGCCGGGGCAATCCGCAACAATATGGAAGAACAACTCAGCCTGCTGGAAAAGGCCATCGCCGCGCGGGTGGATGCGATAATTGTTCAAGGACTGAACGAGGAGAGTTTTACGCCCGTGATTGATAAGGCCGTCAGACGAGGTATTCCGGTCATCACGATTGATACGGATGCTCCTGGCAGCAAACGGCTTGCCTATGTCGGCACCGATAACGAAGCTGCTGGCGAACGTTTGGGCCGGCTGATCGTGCAAACGACCGGCGGCGTAGGGAAAATCGGCGTCATCATCGGCAGCGATCAGGCTGAAAGCCAGCTGCAGCGGCTGAATGGACTAAAGAAAGCGGTAGCAGATTACAAGGGGCTTGAGCTTGTCGAAGTACGCAGCTCAAACATTTCGCATATGCAGGCGATTCAACAGGCGGCCAATATGCTTATGCGGCACCCCGAAATCACCATTATGGTCGGCACGAGTGCGACGGACGCCATGGGTGTGCTGCAGGCTGCGCAAAGTCTGAAGCGGGATAAGCTCAAAATTATCGGCTTTGATAACCAGAAAGAGACGTTGGATGCGATCACCCGCGGTCAAATTGAAGCGAGTGTGGCGCAGCAGCCTTTTCTGATGGGACAAATGGCGGTACAGCTGCTGAATGAGCATTTTCAAGGAAAACAACTGGAGCCTGACTATTTTACCGACGTCAAAGTGCTTGACAAGAGCAACGCAATGGAAGGAGAAAGCCTGTGACGATCCGCAGAAAGCTGTTTATTTTTATACCGCTGCTGGTGCTCCTTATGAGCTCGGTTTCTTTCTTTCTGTTTGAAAGCAGTAAAAATGTGCAGGAAAGCTATAACCTAATGATGAACCGGATTTTGTTGTATAAGGACGTATCCAATGAGGTTGAGCTCAGCATGCAGTCCTTGAACTTCTATATTATGCAGATGGACACGGACAGCCTGCCGGGAGTTGTGCAGCATCTGGATGAGGTGCGACGGCTTCGCCAGGAGCTGGATGGTCTGGAGACGACAGGCAGCAGTGATTTACCGCTTGTGAATTACCGCAATATTATCGATACCTTTCTGGAGCAGGTGGAAGGAATGATCGATCAGATTGAATACCAGGACTACAACACGATAGCCGGAGAATATATTGAAGCGGAGCAGACGGAACGTTTTATCCGGGAGGAAGCGCAGGAACTGGTGGACATTGAGCTGGAGCAATACAAGCCTATTTATCAGGAAATGATGGATACGACGGAGAAGCTGAACAGATACGGGATTCTGATGGTGATTAACGCGGCTGCGCTAAGCATTATGCTGGCTATGTGGCTGTCGAGCAGCATTATTGAACCGATCCGTAGGCTTGTCTCTACGGCCAAACAAATTTCCAAGGGGCGTATGGATACGAAAGCGCCGGAAAGCGATAAAAACGACGAAATCAGTATTTTAAACCGGGCTTTCAACGGAATGCTCGATAATATTCAAAGGCTGTTGGCGGACAACATTCAAAGCCTGGAAAAGGACCGGCTCGTCAAGGAATTGGAGTTGAAGGCGCTTCAGAGCCAAATTAATCCGCACTTTTTGTTTAATACACTTAACTCCATTTCGAGACTTGCTTACATTGAAGGAGCTTTAAAAACAAGCGACCTTACCGTATCCGTATCACGGCTTCTCAGATACAATCTGCAGAAGCTTAACCAGGCGGTTCCGCTGCGGGAAGAGGTGGAGCATGTCACTGAATATATCAAAATCCAGAAAGCGCGGTTTCGGGACCGTATAACATTCGTGATGGACATTGATGAGCGTGCGCTCGCCGGACTGATTCCCTGCCTGACGCTGCAGCCGATTCTGGAGAACGCCTTTGTGCACGGGATTGAGCAAATGGAGGAGGGCGCCATGTTGAAGCTTAGTATCGAGTACCGCGGGGATGCGGTGCAAATCGAAATTAAGGACAATGGTGTCGGCATGAGCCGGGAAACGGCGGAAATGCTGCTGAAATCCATCAGGGAGGATGCGCCTCGTATCGGCGGAAGCAAACGAAAATCAACCGGGCTTGGAACGCATAACGTGTTCAAAAGATTGCATTTATTTTTTGACGGGAAGCAGCAAATCGAAATCGAAAGCGCAGAAGGTGCGGGAACAGCGGTGTTGTTCAGGCTGCCCTTTATGACCACGGCGCCATAAACGTAATTGGGGACAATGGAGGAGACATTTACAACAAAAGAGTGGGGGAATAGGCATGTACAGCTTGCTGATTGCGGACGATGAGGCACTGGAAAGGGAAGGCCTGGAGCTGATGATCCGGCATATGATGCCGGACACGTTTACATTCCTGCACGCCGAAAACGGGCGGAGAGCGATCCAGATCGCGGAAGAGAAACGGCCGGACTTTATTTTTATGGATATTAAAATGCCAGGTATTCAAGGTTTGGAGGCTGTCCGTGAAATTATGTCCAAGGATCCGGCGGCCAAGATTGTAATCGTTACTGCTCATGATTATTTCTCTTATGCGAAGGAAGGACTGGCGTTAGGTGTGCGCGGATACCTGCTTAAGCCGGCAAGTACGGCGGAGGTGCAGGACACGCTGACAACGCTTATTGCCGAATGGGAGGAAGAGAAACGGGCGCGAAACGACCAGCTGGCCCTGCGGGAGAAGCTGTCCCAGCTGATGCCTCTGGCTGAGAACGAGCTCTCGCTGATGCTGATGCTGGAATGCGTTCAGGAAGTGGAGCTGGAGCAGTTAGCAGGGCTCCTGGATTTGCAGTGGCACAAAGGATACGCGATGGTGCTGTCCTACTCCCGCCGTACCAAAAAGGAGCTGGAAACGTTCCAGCTCGTCAAAAAAGAGATTTACGAGGCCGTCAAGCAGATGGCCAAACCGAATTTGTCCTGCATGGTCAGTCCGGTGGTCGGCTACCAGATGGCCTTGTTCATTCCGTTTCCTCCCGGCAAACCTGCCTATTCGCAGCGGGTCGTTTCTCTGGAATGGGGAGAGAAAATTCGCTGCTTCATCGAGGAGCGGTTTCAGGTTCCGCTTTCCGTCGGCATCGGATCAATCCGAGAGGGCTGGGACGGCATGAACCGCTCCTACCGCGAGGCATTGCGCGTCTGCGCCGATGACAGCGATATCGTCAGCGTCCGGCATTACGACGATATTACACAAAGCCTGGGCCGGAAAATCATTTCACTGGACGACGAGAAGAAGCTGCTGGATGCTTTGCTGCGGTTCGACAAGCAGGATACAACGGAGCGGTTTAGTCTGCTGTTCGATCGGTTGGAGCAAAGTGAACCCCGGTCGTTTCCTCGGCTGCGAGGAGAAGTGGTGGGCCTGCTCCTGTTTCTGAGCCGCGGGGCACGCCTCGGGGACGGTGCCGAGCTGATCTCTACCCTCGGGGCGGCTGAAGACGCCGAAACGCTTCGCAGCGGAGCGGTCTTATGGCTGGGGACCCTGATTGACGGTATGAAGGAAGAGAAGGAGCAAAGCCGCTCCAGTGTGCTGCAGAGAGCTCTGCTTTATATCGATGAGAAATACAAAGAGGATATCTCTATGGAGCAGTGCGCGGAATTCGTAAATTTAAGCCCTTATTATTTCAGCAAACTCTTCAAGCTGCAGACGGGCGAAACTTTTATCGATTACGTGACCCGGCTGCGCATCGACGAAGCGAAGAAACTGATCGCAGAGCAGAATCTCAGTCTGAAGGAAATTTGTTACGAGGTTGGGTACAACGATCCGAACTACTTCAGCCGCGTCTTCAAAAAGGCCATGGGCATTCCCCCAAGTGAGTACCGCCAGCAGGCTGGCGCCAAGTCCTTGTTCATTTGAACAAGGACTTTTTTGCGCTCAAGGACTAAAAAGTCCTGTGAAAGACTTTGGAAGGAGCTTATCTTTCATTTGAGGCCAAACAAGTGAAGGCGGAGGGCAAAGAAGTGCAGGCATTCATCGCCCCTTTCCTTTCATCCCGGTGCTAGAATCTTAAATGAAAGCGCAATCAATCCTAAGATTTGGAAAAGGGGCGAAAAAATTGAGAAATTTCGGGTCTACTTTACGGTTAAGCTTGGCGTCCATTCTGCTCGCATCCACTTTGGCGGCGTGCGGCGTTGTGTCGGACGGAAACAGTAAAAACTCTGCAAACAGCGGAAGCGGCGGGAATGCCAAAGACGATAAAATCGTTATCGGCTTGTCGCTGGATACTTTGAAAGAGGAACGCTGGCAGAAAGACCGCGACCTTTTTTCCGCCAAAGTCCAAGAGCTGGGCGGAGAAGTGAAGGTACTCGCCGCCAACGGCGACGACGCGGTGCAGATGAGCCAGGCGGAGCAGCTGATCTCGCAAGGCGTAGACGTGCTGGTCGTCGTGGCCCACAATGCGGAAGCTACCGCGCCAATCGTGGAGAAAGCACACAAGGAAGGCATCAAGGTGATCGCGTATGACCGTCTGATCAACAATGCGGACGTGGACTATTACATCTCTTTTGACAACGTACGGGTCGGCGAGCTTCAAGCCCAGGCCGTTACCGAAGCAGCTCCGAAAGGCAATATCGTATACATCGGCGGGGCAGATACCGACAACAACGCGCACATGTTTAAAGAAGGCGCGATGAACGTGCTCAAGCCGCTTGTGGATAAAGGCGACATCAAGATCGTATATGATCAGTTCTCCAAAGACTGGAAGCCGGAAGAAGCTTTGAAGAACATGGAAAATGCGCTCACTGCCAATAACAATGACATTCAAGGCGTAGTCGCTGCAAACGACGGCACCGCAGGCGGTGTGGTTCAAGCGTTGACCGCACAAGGCATGGACGGCAAAATTCCGGTATCCGGCCAAGATGCCGACCTGGCGGGCGTACAGCGGATCGCCGAGGGCAAACAGCTGATGACCGTCTACAAACCGATCAACCTGATCGCAACAACCGCAGCTGAAATGGCCGTATCCGCGGCTAAAGGCGAAGAAGTGAAAGCGGACAAAACCGTTAACAACGGCAAAATCGACGTTCCTTCCGTGCTGCTGGATCCGATTGCGGTGAACAAAGACAACCTGGATGTGGTCATCAAAGACGGCTTCCACAAGCTGGAAGAGGTTTATAAGAACGTTCCGAAGGACCAATGGCCAAAAGAATAAACTAGCGTAACAACGGTGCGGGCGCGGGTCCTTTGCGAATTTCTTCATAAACCTTGACGGTTTTAGAGTAGGATAGCGTTGGGTACGCGCCCTGCCGAATTACCGGGCCGGAAGGGGAGCTAAGCCTATGCATGTGTTAGAAATGGTTAACATCACCAAAGAATTTCCCGGCGTCAAGGCTCTTGACCGAGTGAACTTCAAAGTGAAAAAAGGCGAAATTCACGCGCTATGCGGCGAGAACGGAGCCGGCAAATCCACGCTGATGAAGGTGCTGAGCGGGCTTTATCCGGCGGGGACCTACAGCGGCGACATCGTCATCGGCGGGGAGAAAAAGCAGTTTCACAATATTACCGACGCCGAAAAAGCCGGGATCGCCATCATCCATCAGGAGCTGGCGCTCGTCAAGGAAATGACGGTCGGCGAAAATATTTTTCTGGGCTCCGAGCCTACGAAACATGGGGTTATCCAATGGGATGAACTCTATCACAACGCTTCAATCTGGTTGAAAAGAGTCGGGCTGAACCTTTCTCCGGATACGAAGATCGGAAGCTTGGGGATTGGACAGCAGCAGCTGGTGGAAATCGCCAAAGCGTTGTCCAAACATACGAAAATCCTTATTCTGGACGAACCGACGGCTGCTCTTACGGAAAGTGAAGTCGCAATCTTGATGGATATTTTGAACCAGCTCCGCCGTGAAGAGGTGTCCTGCGTTTACATCTCGCATAAAATGCCGGAGGTTTTTGCATTGGCGGATACCATTACGGTTCTCCGTGACGGGCAAACGGTGAAAACGCTGGCTCGTCAGGAAACGAACGACGACCAGGTCGTATCTCTTATGGTTGGCCGTGAATTGACGGAGCGTTACCCAAGGGTAGAGCATACCCCGTCCGAGAAGGTGCTGGAAGTGCGGGATTATAACGTCTGGCATCCGGAGAAACGCAGTCAAAAAGTCATCAAGGGTGTGAACTTCGAGCTTCGCAAAGGCGAAATTCTTGGGATTGCCGGGCTCATGGGCGCAGGCCGGACAGAGCTTGTCAGCAGCCTGTTCGGGGCCTATCCGGGACGTTCAAGCGGCGAAGTGAGGATTGACGGCAAACCGGCCAAAATCCGTTCGGTAGCGGACGCTATCAAGTCGGGGATTGCGCTGGTCAGCGAGGACCGCAAACGTCAAGGGCTCGTGATGGGTATGGATGTCAAAACCAACACGACGCTGGCGACGATGCGCAAGGTATCGAAAATGGGCGTCATCAACGTCAATGAGGAAATCAAATGGGGTCTTCAGTACGTGCAGGATTTGAAAACGAAAACCGCGTCGCTGGAAACGCTGGTCGGTACGCTTTCCGGGGGGAATCAGCAAAAGGTGGTCATCGGCAAATGGCTGATGTCCGACCCTAAAATCCTCATCATGGACGAACCGACCCGCGGCATCGATGTCGGGGCGAAATACGAAATCTATCATTTGATGAACCGGCTGGTGGCGCAAGGGGTTGCCATTATTATGATTTCTTCCGAGCTGCCCGAGGTGCTTGGCATGAGCGACCGGATTCTGGTGATGAGCGAAGGGGAATTCGTCCGCGAATTCGATTGGCGGGAAGCGACGCAAGAAAATATTATGCAAGCCGCAACGGGAGGGAAATAACCATGATGCTTCAAAAGGATCTTCAAACGCAGCAAAATGTCCCTGCAGCCAAAACGTCGCTCTGGAACAGCCTGTTCGGGAAAATGGATGTGCGCGCCTATACCATGGTCGGGGCGCTGATCCTGATCTGGGCGCTCTTCGGCATCCTGGATCCTACGTTTTTGACTTCACGGAACTTGTCCAACCTGTTTACGCAGATGTCCGTGACCTCCATCCTGGCTATCGGGATGGTGCTCGTCATCGTGGCTGGTCATATCGACCTTTCGGTAGGTTCCATCGTTGGTTTGACGGGCGGGATCGCTGCGATTTTCAGCAACTGGCTCGAGCTGCCGGCGTATGTTGTAATTCTTGTCACATTGGCAGCCGGTCTGGTGCTTGGACTTGTCCAAGGCTGGCTGGTTGCGTATAAAATGATTCCGGCCTTTATCGTCACCTTGGGCGGCATGCTCGTCTTCCGCGGCATTCTGATGGGCGTTACCAAATCCACAACGATTCCGGTATCGGATTCCTTCATCGAAATGCTGGGCAACGCGTATTTTGCTTCAGGCTTTGGCATTATTCTCGGCTTGATCGCTGTAGCTTTTATCTTATGGTCCACCTTCCGGAAACGCCGTTCCCGGCAAAAATACGGTTTCGAAGTATCCCCAATCGGCGTGGATATTATCAAAGCAGTCGTATTGTCCCTGCTGGTGATTGCGTTCGTACTGGTGATGAACGCTTATAAAGGCATTCCTTTCCCGATCATTTTCGTGATCGTGCTTGCAGTCATCTTTTTCTTCCTGTCCACCAAAACTACGTTCGGGCGCCATATTTACGCTTTGGGCGGCAACCCGGAAGCGGCCCGTTTGTCCGGCATCAATATCCGCTTCAAAACGATGATGATCTTTATGCTCAGCGGTCTGCTGGCTTCCATCGCTTCGATCGTCCTGACTTCCCGTCTCGCGTCTGCGACGATTACGGCAGGGAACATGGCCGAAATGGATGCGATCGCAGCTTGCGTGATCGGCGGAACTTCATTGATGGGCGGTGCGGGCACCGTAGTCGGCGCGCTGATCGGCGCTTTGGTCATGACTTCGCTGGATAACGGGATGTCCCTGATGGGGATGGAATCGTTCTGGCAGTACGTGGTGAAAGGTTCGATTCTCGTCTTCGCCGTATGGCTCGACATTTCGAACCGCCGCAAGGGTGTAAGATAATTGATTGGCAAACTGGGTGTCATGAAAAGAACAAGACGGCATTTGAGGAGATGATTCTCTTCGGATGCCGTTTTTGCTGTTCTTCTGCGTGAAAATAGCCGCGCCGGCGAGATAAACAAGGAAGGACACGGCCCTCTGCCGGTCTAAAAAAAGAAGCCGTTCGCGGTTAAATTCGCTTCATGCTTTCGATGCGAACTCACACGCGAACGGTTGTAAATAGCCGCGACAGCCGTAATGGCCGTGTGGTCTAGGCCAGCCTCCGCTGGACAGCCTGTAAATCAGACCAGCGGACCACCCGGATGCCTTCCTGTTTGATTTTGTCCCAGGTATCGGGGTCCGTTAATAGCCCCATCTCGATACCGCGCCAGCGCCAATGCGGCGTAATCGCTTTAAGCTCGTCGTTAACAGCGGAAGGGTGCATGATCAGCTCGGAGATGCCGGCAGACATTTGCTCGAACGCAACGAACAGCCTGTTCTTGGCTTCCGCATAAGAGGCTGTTTCCGGAGCATAAGGCCAATTGAGCAGATCGTCCGGAATCAGCACGCCGTGATGATCGGCAAATTTGACGCTGCTTTCGGCCAGCTCGGCCAAAGCCGGGTCAGTGAATGATCCGGCGGATCTGGGCAGACGAAGCGGAAGTCCGTATTTCGCCGCGGCCTCTATCAGGATTTGGACAAAATGGCGGCCAGTAGCCAGACCAAACAGACTGCCCATATGGTTATCCAAATGGGTAGGGGCGATGCCCCATGCCAATGCTTTTGTTATTTGGGCGTCGATTTCGGCTTTTACCTCTTCCGGGTCGGCTTGGGATTCAAAGGTTTGGCAGTCAGCCGGGAAGAACCCGTCTTCAGTGCGGAGGGACGCAGACCGGCAGACATCGTTGAGCGGTTCCCATTTGTAGGTCTCCCATTCACTAGTCATGGTTAAATGAACGCCTACATCGCTGTGGGAAAGCTGTCTGCCCAGTCTGGAAGCGTCAAGCGCCCACGGGCAGTTCATCATAATGCTGGTCGAAACCGGCATGCCGCTTCGTATCAGACTGGCAATCCCGGCATTTGTGGCCTGACACATGCCGAAATCGTCGGCGTTGATCAATAACAAACGGTCGACTGGATTAAAGCCTAACAGCTCAGAGGTTTTCATCGGGAACGGCTCCTTAAAATGAATGATCTTGATATATTTATGGACTTTTCCGCGGGGTCATAACCTGTTTGCGAAATTCAAAAATATATCAAGTTTCAAAAATGCATCAAGTTTTAAGAAACAGCCGTTTCGCCGATAGTCAAACTTTCAGTTTGTCAATTAAAAGTCCCGTGCGGAATTTGAAGCAACTCCTCGCTGATGCTCCACAGCTTCCGGGCTGTCTCAGGATCAACGGCCCAAGGTCGGACGCCATGCTGCAGCGGGCTGTCTTCCGACAGCAGCTCAGCAATATCGCAGTCCTCACAATAGACGCCGCCTTTTCCTTCCAGCAGCGGACTAACCGCACACCATACGGTTGTAGCCGCACCCTGCTGGGCCGTCTTGAAACCTCCTGAAGAGGTATAGGTGCCATCTTCATTTCGTTTCGCGCCGGCAGCCGCCAGCTCCTCATCGCTCATGTAACGGGCAAGGCCGCTGAGAATGGCGCCGGGATGCAGCGAGAACGCGCGGATGCCATGTGCCTGGCCGCACTGATCCAGCTCGGCAGCAAATAACGAGCAGGCTGTTTTGGATGCGCCGTAGGAAGCTCCTTTATCATAAGGTCTCTTGGTGAAATGGAGATCGTCCAGATCCAGCGGCCCGGAGAGATGACCGATTGAAGAGAGGGCGATGACGCGGGCATTACCCGAACGTTTAAGCGAATTCCAGAGGCGTGCTGTCAGTTGAAAATGACCCAGATAATTGACGGCAAAATGAACATCAAAACCGCGTTCATCCCGAATCGCCGGAGGGAAAGCAACGCCGGCATTCAGAATCAGTAGATCGAGGGCCCGGCCCGACTGCAGAAATACATCGGCAAACTCATCAATGGAGGAAGGATCGGCCAGATCGAGACGGATGATTTCTACCTGTTCCAGGGAAGCAAGAGCCTCTTGGGCCTTCTTGATGTCTCGAGCACCTACAATAACGGTCGCTCCAGCCGAGGCGAGCGCTCGGGTTGTTTCCAGTCCGATGCCGCCATGTCCGCCGGTGACGATAGCTACTTTTCCACGCAGATCATGTCCTTGGATCACTTCCTGAGCGGTTGTTTCGGGGCGAAAGCCCGATTGCAGAGATTTCTGTTCGGTTCTCATTGTGTATTAACTCCTCTGTTATCTATTTTATACAATTAGACAAATAAAGTATAAATGTCTACATGTCTATATTATACAGATGGACAATTTTTGTAAAGTGTATAATAATGAGGGTATGGATGAGAACAAGAAACAACACATTGTTGGAGTTGCATTAGAGGTCTTTTTCAAATACGGGTACAAGCGGGTGTCCATGAATGATATAGCGGAGGCGGCCGGCATTTCCCGTGCAGGGCTTTATTTGTACTTTAAGAGAAAGGAAGATATATTTAACGCTGCTATTGTCTATCACGGGGATATTCTCATTGAAGAGATTAAGAGAGGGCTGCCGGCGCTGGACACGGCCGAGGACAAAATGATGTTTGCCTTTGAGGTATGGTCGGTCCGCAATTTTGACGCCTCGCTGCATTCGCCGGAATATCAGGAAATCACAGACAGCTCCTACCAATTCGCAAGGGAGGCGCTGGACACAAGTTATGATAAATTGGCCGTCTTGCTGGCTGCTTTGCTGAAGGAGCGCGAGGTACAGGCTGATGTGGGGATTCCTGCAGAGAGAGTAGGGCATCTGTTAACAGGGGCTTTGCGCGGATTTAAAACGGTGGCCAAAAGCTCGGAGGAGCTTCGCCATATGCTCCGAGATTTGCTGCAAATCGTCTCTTCTACTTCCAAACAGGAATGATTAGCGAAAAAAACAAAACACCTTCAAGAAACTCGCCGTTTCGCAAGTAAGAAGCGGCGGATAACTTGAAGGTGTTTTTTTGTACTGATCAAGAGATCAGTTCAATAAATTTGGCCGCCGCATTGGAAAGCGGGAGGCTTTGTTTAATCATAATGCCGACCTGGGAAGGTGGCATCTCCACGTCAAGCTTCACCTCGAACAGCGAGCCTTCCGCCAGCTCTTTGGCGATGAACTCCCGGGTGACATAAGAAATGCCCAGCCCTCTGCGGGCAAATTCAATCAGCAGATCAACGCTGCCGACCTCAATCTCCGGTTTGATGCTGTAGCCGTACCGTTCAAACAATTCAGTGATCGCCATCCGCACTCGGCTGTTGCGAGAGAACAGGATAATCGGGTACTGCAGCAGCTCATCAATGCTGAGTACTTTGTCCTTCAGCTCGGCATATTGCTCCCCTGCGACAAAACAATCGTTCAGCTGGAAGCTTTCTTTGACCTCAAGCTGCGGATCAACAATCGGCATCCGCACGACGCCGAAATCAATTTTGCCTTCCTTCAGCACCGAAATGATCTCCGGGGTGGTGCCATGGTTTAAATGCAGCTTCACATTCGGGTACATGCGGTGAAAGTTCTCCAGGTATGGCAGCAAATAATGTTTGAACAGCGAGTCGCTGCCGCCGATCCGCAGCTCTCCGCTTTCCAGATTTTTCAGAGCGGCCATTTTCTCTTCCGCGAGTGAAATCAGGATTTGAGACTGCTCGATATAGGAGTAAAGCATGGAGCCCTCCTGAGTGAGGACAACACCTTTGGCATTCCGGTGGAACAAGGGGATTCCGAAGCTGTCCTCCAGCTGTTTGATGGCATGACTGACGCTCGGCTGGGTCAGAAATAGCGCTTTGGCCGCTTGCGTAAGACTGCCTGTCTTGGCAGCCCAATAGAACACTTTGTATAACTCATAATTGTTAGTCATAGACACGATCTATATCTCCTGTGAAATATATTAATTACTTATATGGCACCTAAAAGTATTATAGTGGAGCTACAAACAAGAAACCAGAGCCGCATGGAGGAATTCATCCAGCATACTCCGAGCTCATCAACGTATATACAGTCACCGTAGGGAGTGTCGACCCAAGCTCTGCTTGATATTGAAAGGAGTAAGAAGATGGAACCTGTAACCCTTGTTTTATTTGGAGCAACCGGCGATCTCGCCAAAAGAAAAATTTATCCGGCCCTTTATAATTTATATCTTGATCATAAGCTGCCGCGTACCTTCTCCCTGGTAGGTCTGGGAAGAAGAGAATGGAGTGATGTTAAATTCCGCCAGCAGGTCGAGCAATCGCTGCGTGAATTCTCCAGAAGCGGGGTCAAGGAAGGCGCAGACCTGGAGGCTTTTCTGCAGGCATTCCGCTACAGCGTCCTGAACATTGACCGCACGGAGGATTATTCGAAGCTGCTGTCGCTGGTGGAAGAGCGGGAACAGGTTTTGCAGCTGCCGCCTAATCGTTTGTTCTACCTGTCGGTAGGCCCAGAATATTTTGAAACGATCGCCGCCAATATTCATCAGAGCGGACTTGGTTCCGCGAAAGGCTGGAAACGGCTGGTTATTGAGAAACCGTTTGGGCACGATCTGCTCTCGGCAAGAGAGCTGAATCAATATTTAAGCCATTTCTTTAAAGAAGAGGAAATCTATCGCATTGACCATTATCTCGGCAAACCGATGGTTCAAGGGCTTGAAGCTTTGTGGCAGGCCAATCCGGCTATTCAGGGGCTGCTCAAGAAGCAATACATCTCCAATGTGCAGATTACGGCAAGCGAAACCGTTGGCGTAGAGGAAAGAGCCGGGTACTACGACCACGTGGGTGCTTTGCGGGATATGGTCCAAAACCATATGCTCCAGCTGCTCATGATGACTGCCACCCAACTGTCTGGAAAAAGCACGCCGGATCAAGTCAGCCTGAAGAAGAAGCTGGTCATGGAAGCACTTGATCCGCTCCGCAAGCAGGACGTAAGCCAGCAGGTGGTCCGCGGTCAATACGTGGCCGGCAGCCAGCAGGGACTTCCGGTTCCCGGCTACAAAGCCGAGCCCGGTATTCCGGCGGATTCCACCAACGAAACGTTTGTGGCTGTCCGGATGCTGATCAATGATTTCTTCTGGCGCGGGGTGCCGTTCTATATCCGCACCGGCAAACGTATGGGAGAGAAAGCGACCCGGATTGTCATTGAATTCAAGGAGCCGCTGGCCCAGCCGGCAGGCGAACAGAACGATAAGGCCAAACCTAATCTGCTGATCATTGAACTGGGACCGAAAGAGCGGATTACACTGCAGCTTAATATGATGGATCTTGCCCATAAAGGAGAGCTAAAGCCGGTAGAAGTGGAGCTTTTGGCCGGTCAAACCGGTCTTCCGGAAGCTTATGAGAACCTGATTCATGATGCACTGAATGGGGATTCCACTTATTTTGCGCATTGGGATGAGGTGGAGCTGTCCTGGAAATGGGTACAGCCTATTCTGGAGGCCTTCGAAGAGAACCTGATTCCGCTTCATGAATATCCAGCTGGTTCCAGCGGACCTCGCCAGGCTCACGAGCTGCTGGCCCAGGACGGCAACCACTGGTGGCTGGACGTGGAAGAGCCGGAACGCTCCGAAGAGAAACCTGTTCAAATCCGAGAATACGCTCAAAGCGTCAATCAATAAAAAACTACAATCATATATCGATAAATACCATTGGAGGATTAGAAAAGTGAGCAAACAGCAAATTGGAGTCGTTGGCCTGGCCGTTATGGGCAAAAATTTGGCCTTGAATATTGAAAGCAAAGGCTTTTCAGTAGCCTTGTATAATCGTTCCCCGGAGAAAACGAAAGAACTGCTGGCGGAAGCGCCGGGCAAAAACTTCGTCGGTACCTACAGCATTGAAGAATTTGTGCAGTCCCTGGAGACACCGCGCAAAATCCTGATCATGGTCAAAGCGGGAGCGCCAACAGACGATACAATTAATCAACTGGTTCCATTTTTGAGCAAAGGCGACATCCTGATCGACGGAGGCAATGCGCATTTCCCGGATACACAGCGAAGAAATGAGGACCTGGAAGCTCAAGGCATCCGTTTCATCGGAGCAGGTGTATCCGGCGGTGAAGAAGGAGCGCTGAAAGGTCCGGCTATCATGCCTGGCGGCCAGCGTGATGCGTATGAGCTGGTAGAGCCAATCCTGACGGCCATTTCCGCCAAAGTTAATGGTGATCCTTGCTCGACTTATATTGGAGAGGGCGGAGCCGGACATTATGTGAAGATGGTGCATAACGGCATCGAATACGGCGACATGCAGCTGATCGGCGAAGCCTATCAGCTCTTGAGAGATGTGCTGAACGTAAGCACCGACGAACTGCACAGCATTTTCAGCGAATGGAACAACGGCGAGCTAGACAGCTATCTGATCGAGATTACGGCTGATATTTTCTCCAAACAAGATCCGGATACCGGCAAACCAATGGTTGATGTAATCCTGGATTCCGCCGGCCAGAAAGGAACGGGAAAATGGACCAGCGAAAGCGCTCTGGATCTCGGCGTTCCGCTCTCCATTATTACGGAATCCGTCTTCGCCCGCTTTATTTCGGCCATGAAAGAGGAACGTGTGGCAGCCAGCAAGAAGCTGAACGGTCCGGCAGCGAAGGCGTATGAAGGTGATCGCGCAGAATTTATCGAAGCGGTGCGCAAAGCCCTTTATGCAAGTAAAATTGCCTCCTACGCGCAAGGTTTTGCTCAGATGAAAGCCGCTTCCGAGCATTTCGGCTGGAGCTTGAATTACGGCAACATTGCGATGATTTTCCGCGGCGGCTGTATCATCCGTGCCCGTTTCCTGCAGAATATCAAAGACGCTTATGACCGTGATCCGGCGCTGAACAACCTGTTCCTGGATGAATATTTCGGCGGCGTGATCGAGAGTTATCAAGAGGCATGGCGTAAAGTTATTGCAGTTGCGGTAACCCGGGGCATTCCGGTTCCGGCCTTCTCTTCTGCGCTGGCTTATTATGACAGCTACCGCACGGAGCGGCTGCCGGCCAACCTGCTGCAGGCGCAAAGAGACTACTTCGGCGCTCATACGTTTCAACGTGTAGATCAGCCGGGCAGCTTCCATTTCCAATGGATGCAAAATAACGAATAAAGAATATCGTATAACGTATAAAGAGTTACAAATAACGAACAAGCAGCATATTTCGCTTGAAATGCTTTACTTAACAAGGCTTCTGAATGGCTTTCTGCCGTTTCAGGAGCCTTGTTTGTTTTTGAATGGACGCTGCCGGTCAAGCACGGATTTGCCTTCTTTGTCCTTCTTATAAAAATCTTGTCATTCCTTTTTAACTTTATTGAGATCGATGCCTAGGAAAGCTTTTATATAATGAACTCACAGATAAAAAAGGAGAAAGGATCGAGGGCATTGAAGAGGACAGAAGATTTTAAAGCGCAGGATGGGAGCTCCGATCGTTTCCCGCTGCCAAAGCGGCGGTATATGACAGGACTTGATGGATTAAGGGCACTGGCCATATTGGCCGTCTTGATTTATCATCTCCGGCAGGAATGGCTTCCCGGAGGATTTCTTGGGGTAGCGGTATTTTTTACTTTGTCCGGTTATTTAATCACGGATATTCTGGCAAACGGCAAGGCAGCGGGGGAAGGCAGGGGCACCCTCCGGTTATCGCTCAAAGAGTTCTGGATACGGCGTGCAAGAAGGCTTCTGCCTGCTATGCTGATCGTAGTGTCGGCTGTTGTTGCAGGGGCCTGGCTTGGGGATTCGTCTCCGTTATCAGAGCTCCGCGGCGATGTGCCTGCTGCTCTCCTTTACATAAGCAACTGGTGGTTTATCTTTCACAAAGTCTCCTATTTTGAATCCTTCGGTCCACCTTCCCCATTAGGGCATTTATGGTCGCTTGCGGTGGAAGAACAGTTCTATATCGTTTGGCCTGTTCTGCTTGCTGCCGGACTTAAATGGATTCGAAGCCGGATCTGGCTTGCGGGATGGGTACTGGGACTCGCTGCCGGGTCGGCCGTGTTGATGGCGCTGCTGTATGAGCCGGGGACCGATCCGAGCCGTGTCTATTACGGTACGGATACACGAGGGTTTGCTCTGCTGATCGGCGCAGCCTTGGCGCTAGTCTGGCCAAGCGGGAAGTTAAAGCTGCAGGTTTCCCGGCAGGCCAGTCTCCTCCTGGATTCAGCCGGTATGATAAGCTTGGTGCTGCTTGGTTATTGGACATATAGCTCGGATCAATATGATGATTTTCTTTATCAAGGCGGTTTGTTCGGAATTGCGTTTGTGAGTGCCATTTTGATCGCCGTTTTAGCCCATCCGGGAAGCCGGATTGGCGGCTGGTTTTCCGCCAGACCTCTGGTTTGGGTAGGCAAACGGGCTTACGGCTTATACCTCTGGCATTACCCGGTCATTATGCTGACCACTCCGCAGCTGGACACCGGAAGCAGTCACTGGCTTAGAATGCTTTTGCAGCTGCTGGCTACTTTCCTGCTGGCCGCCGCGTCTTACCGATGGGTAGAGGATCCGATTCGGCATTACGGATTTCAAGGCTGGCTTGCGAGCTTGTCCACCACAAATTCTGCTTGGAGAAGATGGAAAAGGCTGCCGGCAGCTTCAATGTCCTTCGTCCTGTTCATGATTTTGTTCAGCTTCATTCATTTATATGTGCCCTCGTTCTTCTTGGGATCGACGGAAGCATCCGGGAAGGCTGGCGCTGTCACAACGGTTATGCCGGTGTTTCAGAATAAGCCGGAACATTCAGACGGCCACCAGGGAAAAGCTCCTTCCGAAACTGGCCACACCGGCCAAATCGGCCCGACCGGCCAACAGACTACGGGCGGCAAAGGAGCAGGCCCAGAGGAAGCTTTGCCTTCAAACGTTGGCGGAGAACAATCTGAAGGTTCCCAATCTGAAGAGAACTCACCGGAAGAACACTCATCAGAAGAACACCATCCGCAAGAAGACACTTCCGGTCAGGAGCAAGCTTCACAACCGGCGAAGGAGCCGGATGATTCGGCTAACCCTTCCAAAGAGAAACCCTCTAAAGATAAACCTCACGGCACAGGCAGTGACATCACGGCCATTGGGGATTCCGTTATGCTGGATATTCAGGACGATCTGCAGACCATGTATCCGGATGCTGTTATAGACGGCAAAATCGGCCGTCAGATGGTGGATGTGCCGGCTGTTTTACAGCGATTAGCCGAAGAAGGGCAGTTAAGGGAGACGGTGATTCTGGAGCTCGGCACAAACGGAGCTTTTTCAAACAAACAGATGCAGAAGGTTCTTGCTCTATTAAAGGATGCAAACCGAATTTTGCTGGTGAATACACGTGTGCCGAGGCCGTGGGAAGCAACTGTGAATCAGGCGCTCGATAAAATTTCGTCAACCGATACCCGGATACAAATCATAGATTGGTATCAGGCGAGCGACGGTCAAACCTCTTATTTTGAACAGGACGGTGTCCATTTAAAGCCAGAAGGAGCGGCCGCCTATGCCCTGCTGTTAAACCACGCTTTATCAGATAAGTAGAATTGGAAGGTAAGGGAGATTTTACAAATAGTTAGAGAGATGGGATAATAGAATTTCAATAAAATAAAGGAGGGGTTTGTAGGAAATGAGGAAATGGAAATCCGGTTTAAAGTGGGTTCTTCCGGCAGTAGCTTTGCTGCTGGTGCTGGCAGGCTGTCAGCCTGTAGGCGGGTTCGACGTAGACAAGATGCTCCTTGGCAATGCGGAGGTCAAGTCAGCCGAATCTAATTTGAACCTTTCACTGCATTTTGAGCCAAACAGCACAGCAACGCAAGAAGATCAAGAGATTATTGAACTTATTAATTCTTTGACCCTTAAATTAGACAATGTCAAAGTACAGAACACTTCTACCATGTCAGCAACAGGGGAACTGGACACCAGCAAGTTCAACATTCCGTTTAAGCTTTCTGTGAACGAAGATGCCCTGGCTGTACAGGTAGAGGGAGCGAAAGAACCCTTCTATCTTCCTTTGACAAACGAAATGACGAACACGGGATTGGGAGGATTGAACCCTGAGAAATCTCAGGAATTAGTGAAACAGATCCAATCCATCGTCATCAAACATCTGCCTAATCCATCCGTGATCGGCGTGACCAAGGTGAATGAAACCATTCATGGGGAGCCGCTCAGCTTGACCAAACTTCATGCCGAGGTTTCCGGCGACGAGCTGACAGGACTGCTTAAGACTTTCCTTGAAGCGCTTTCCAATGACCAGGAAGGGCTCAAAACGCTGATCGGCGGGCTTTACGACAACCTGCTGCCGGTCCTGAAAGAAGAAGGCTTAACGAATCTTCAGGATCTGAATAGCGGGCTGGGCAATGTTCCACTGGATGACCGTGATGCTGTCATAGCTGAAACTTACACTAAACTTCAAAAAGCGCTTGATCTTGTAGTACTGAGCTATGACGAAACGGTAAATCAAATGCTCCAAGAACAGCCGGATGCTGCAGCAGTCTTAAGCAAAGATACGAAATTGACTACGGATATTTATTTAGACAGCAGCTACAAGCTCCGCAAGCAGAACCTGGAGCTGAAGGTGAACCTGCCGCAATCGGAAGGTGTTCCTTTCAAGAGCTTCAGTTATAAAGTATCCAGTGAGCAGTGGAACGTAAATGAAGCGATTCAAGCGGATTTGCTGAACACGGATAACGGCGTTGATCTTTCGGTTGTCCCGATGACTCCGGGAACGATCCTCCGGAATCTGGATCCCCAATCGGAAGTCTACAACGTGTTCAGAAATGAGTTGGGACTTACGAACAAGCTGATCCCGATCGATCCGGAATTTGATGACACCATCGTCAAACAAAATACTACGATGATTCCGCTTCGTTATCTGGCAGAAAATCTGGATGCAGCGGTTCAGGTCAAAGACGGAAATATCGTCATTACGGAAGATCTTGACGGAGGTCAGCTGATCTTTAAGCCGGGGGCCAAAACCGCGATTGTTAACGGGAACAATGTGGACCTGCCGCAGCCGGTATTTATCGATGCTTACGGCCGGGCTTACGCACCGCTTCGTGTGCTGGCAGAAGGACTCCAGGCGCATGTTGAATGGAACAGCGATGGCTCCCTCCAAGTGGTTCGGAACTAAACCAAATAAGTAAATAGAACGATTAACGGCACACCCCTGTCTAAAGTAACAACTGCAGGGCGTGTGCCGTTTTGTATTGACCAGCCGCAGCTATAGGAGCATAATGAAACCTGAATGTTAAGGTAAGGTCGGGAATTCTAGGCCGGAATGGATCCGGCAAATCAAATAGTAAAAGATGTGATTCCATGTCCCAGGCTCTCGTTAAGCTCAAACCTGCTTCATTGTTAACGAAATATTTCTCAGGCAAATCCATCAGCTATCCGCAGATGATTGCCCTCTTTATTCCGCTTCTGGTGGATCAGGCCTTTATAGTGGGGCTGAATTTAATTAATACGGCCATGATCAGTTCATCAGGGGTTGCTGCCGTAAGTGCGGTCAACATGGTGGATTCCCTGAATATCTTTCTGATCAGCGTCTTTGTTGCGGTAGCTACCGGCGGTACGGTTGTAGTGGCCCAGTATAAGGGAAGCGACAATCCGAACATGGTCTCCAAATCTACGGCCGGGACCATTTCTTCTGTGGCGGTTCTGTCGCTGGGGATTGGCGTGCTGCTAAGTGTATTTCATATGCCGGCTTTGAACCTGCTCTTCGGTTCAGCGGCGCCGGATGTCTTTGATAATGCACGGATATATTTGATCGGCAGCAGCGTCTCCTATCTCGGCATCGGGATTGTGGAGGCGGTCTGCGGAGCGCTTCGGGGGATCGGCAGAAGCCGTGCATCCCTTTTTTTGTCGCTGATCATGAATTTGTCTTATGTGGTTTTGAATATTGTATTTATTAATTTTATGCATATGGGGGTAACAGGACTATCGGTTGCCATGAACGTATCACGCTATCTGGCTGCGGCCTGCGCGATTCTTTATCTGGTCAGAGTCGATACGAATCTGCAGCTGCGGATTATGGATATGATTCGGATCAATTGGGCCATGTTCAAGAAGATCATGTTTATAGGATTGCCGTTTGCAGCGGAGCAGATGTTCTTCAACGGCGGGAAAATTTTGACCCAAATCTTCATTGTTGGTCTCGGTACTAATGCCATTGCAACCAATGCGATTTGCGGGACCTTGGCGAATGTGGTGCAGATCCCGGCCAACGCATTGTCTCTGACCGTCATTACGGTTGTGGGGCAATGTATCGGCAGCAAAAACATCGATGACGCCAGAAAGTTCACGAAATCCTTCGTATGGCTGTCGTCCTTGTCGTTTGTTCTGACTGGAGCGATCGTCATGTCGCTGTTTCATCCGCTTGTCTCGATGTTTCATCCGCCACAGGAAATCGTACATGACATCTTTATCATTATGCTGATTAATTCCTTGATCCAGATCCCATTATGGTCGATCAGTTTTATAGCGCCATCCGCCCTGCGTGCGGCGGGGGATTCCAAATATACCTCTATCGTTTCCATGCTTTCCATGTGGCTGTTCCGGGTCGTGCTCGGCTATATACTTGGTGTGGTTTCGCCGCTCGGTATTCTTGGGGTTTGGCTGGCCATGGAACTGGAGTGGGGCATCCGGGGTTTCATATTCATGCGGCGTTTTGCCGGCAACAAATGGTATCAGCACAAGCTGATCGATTAATAATGGTTGTACCTGTGCGTCAAGGCTTCATTTTCCTGTACTAATCCTTCCTCCAACATCAAACAATGTATTTACCGACAACTACGAGTGGAGGGAAGACGAGATGAGCACAGGAATCAGAAATCCGTTCAACAAAACCGTGTTTTGGCTGACCCAGGTTATGCTTGGAGCGGTTTTGTTCTTACAGCCCGGTTTGGCCGGGGCTTCTTCACTTACACAGGGGACGCCAGCAGGAAGGCCTTTCGATTCTGACATCGAACAGCCAGCGCCCAAACCAGCCTCAGCTGTCAAGAAATTAGCCATCGTCATCGATGACTTAGGCAATGATATGGATGGAACGCAGGAAATCATGAAGATGCCGATTAAACTGACCGTTGCGGTCATGCCTTTTATGCCGACAACAGAGCGGGATGCCAAGATGGCCCACGAACGCGGGTTTGATGTGCTGGTTCATCTGCCCATGGAACCCAATCACGGCAAACCGGAGTGGCTTGGCCCAGGTGCCATCATGAGTTCCTTAAGCGATAGCGAAGTCCGGACCCGGGTGGAGCAGGCGATTGATAACGTTCCGTACGCAGTTGGCATCAACAACCATATGGGCTCCAAAATAACCGCTGACCCCCGGATCATGTCCATCGTGCTGGATGTTTGCCGGGAACGCGGTTTGTTTTTCCTGGACAGCCGTACGAATTATAAGACTGTTGTAGGCAAGCTGTGCAAGGAGAAAGGCATGCCGGACATCGGCAATGAATTTTTCCTCGACGATCAATATAATCAGCAGCATATCATCCAGCAAATGCACAAGGTGATGAACTGGATGAAAGATCATGACAGCTGCATCATCATTGGACACGTCGGTGTTCCGGGGACCAAGACAGCTGGCGTCATCCGCAGCTCAATCCATCAGATGCCGAAGGACGTAGAATTTGTAACGCTGAGTGAATTTGTCCGAGAACGTAACGGCGATCCCATTTTACGTGGAATATTACCTTAACGCGCCGTTAAGACTCAAGAAAATAACGGGCAATCCCCGCGACAATCGCTTGGGCGACCTTCGTCTGCCCTTGGGACGAGTTCAGAAAATTCCGGTCCTCCTCGTTGCTGATAAAGCCTGTCTCGACAATTACAGCTGGAACCTCCGTATGATTAAGCAGATAAAAAGGTTCACCGACCTCCGATTTCCAGGAACTGTGGTAAAGATCATTTAAGGGCTCCTGGAGACAGGCGGCCAGCAGGGCGCTTCGTCCTTCATCCTGATGAAGAACGATAGGGCCTTTTCTTGTTTTATTTTTGGACCAATTCACATGCAGGCTGACCACGATAGAAGTTTTAACATCCTCACTCATTCGTTCTCTTTGGGTCAAATCTCTCATATGACGGGACCGGCTGCCGTGCCAGCGGTTCTCATCACTGAGCGCGTAATCTCCGTTTCGGTTCAGAATCGCCCTGTACCCTTCACTCCGCAGTAGCATATACAGCCGCTGGCCGATTTCCAGGTTGATGTTTTTCTCTAAAATGTCCCCATGAGATGTTCCGCCGTCTATGCCGCCATGCCCTGCATCAATCAGGATCACCGGTTTTGGAAAAGCATGGTGCGCCGGATTATCCGCCGGCTTGTCATCTGCCCGAACCGGAAGAGGCAGCAGAAGAACAGTAGAAATTGAAACCATGAAGAGAGTAAGAAACCATTTGTTTTGCTGACCTTTAATCATACCGTTCACCCTTTACAAGGATTTATTTGCCTTTATCGTAAGCAAACCTCAGCTTCCTTATGCATCCGCCCGTTTAAAAAGTCTCTATTTGTACACAATAAAGATAACGTCAGGGGCGGAATAAGAAATGAAATCAGAAGATGCAAGGAGGAAGACAAGATGGCCAAAGGTGACGAACTGGTCAGGTTTATAACGGAGCGGGTAGTAGATTATGTAGAAACACCGAAGGAAGTCCGTAAGGTACGGAAGCAGGTCAAGGAACCATGGAGTACAAAATGGTTTGGAATGCTCCCGGCTTCTTTATCGATGTGGGGACAAAACACCTTTAAACGCAAACGGCGAAATATACGCTGAGAGAAGACAAACAGAAACAGAGTGTTTTCCGGATAGGAGCTAGGCCCGGAAAGCAGCTCTGTTTTTTAATGCGGTATGCTGTCTGAATGGCAGGAACTAACGGCCTGTCCAGGCTTTAAATTCTCCGGCTTCTGCGAGCGCGCTAAACGAGATATAGCGGGTCAAATTTTCCGTCTGACTGATTAAGTATACGATCGGCTTTGAGCCGGCTTGACCGGCAGCCGTTTGATTCCACAGCTGGTAGCCGGAAATCGGGAGGGATTGCGCATAAGTGCGGGAAGCTCCTGAGGAGAACAAGACCCATCTGTCCGGCTTGACTGGTTTGTCCGCCAAAGCGGCTGCATTTTTGAATTGAACCGGATTAAGCTTAAGAGACTTTCCAGTCATCCACAATATATTATCGTCTGGATGGAAGAAAAGGGAATGTTGAACGGAAGATTCAGGTTTCGGCAAATCTGCTGCCTCCGGTTTCCCCTGAGCGCCGCTGTACATAACAACAGTTCCGCTTAAGTCTGAAAGAGGCGAAGCTTTCTCACGGCTTAGCCAGTCTGCATCGCTATCCGGCAGCGCTTCGCCGCCGGCAGCTTCATAATACATGGACGGCGACTTGCCGGACTGACCTGTTTGACCCGATTGATCTGATTGATTAATAACTTTCCATTGAGTGAGCGTAGGGCCGCCATAGAGCGGTACCAGACTGTCATTGCTGCCCAGCGAAAGTCGTTTAGGGTTGTACAATGGTTCTGGACCGCTGCCGTATTCAATCAGCGCCAGCCCGCCCTCAGGTTTAGCACCTATGATTAGATAACCTACCGGAGTCCGGCTCGGGGATATCAAGCTGACCAGCCAGCCATGGGTACCGGGACCGAGCGGATCAATCGCTGCGGTGCTTTCTTTCCATTCCGTGAAGCCTTCCTGCTCACCAAGCGTTTGAATCAGTTTGCGGGCAAACAGCTGGACCTCGGCAGGCGCGGTTTCTTGCGGAGCTTCAGCCTCTTTGAGCAAGGAAGAGAAAGCCGTATAAGCGGCAGGAACAGTAGCAGTAGAAACAGTAGAACCGGTAGGAGCAGCTGCATTTCCTACGACTGCTGGAGTGAGCAGCAGTGCACCGAGCAGGAGCAGGGTTATATTTTTGGATAAGGCGAAGCCTTTCATGACATCATCACCTGCACTTTTTAGAAATGGTGAGACTTGTCCTTACATCGAATTTTCTCCATTGTAGTTAAACTGTGCAAAAAAGGGTGTAAGTCCCTGTCGTGAGCCGCGCTGCAAGGGACTTCTATTTTTGCTGTCTTTTAGCGACAGAAGTCAGGTTCTTGGCATCAGGCTGGAACGGAGATGAAAGATGCCGCAGTTTATGGCGGAAACTTGGATACGGGGCTCAAACTGCCACCTGATCTCCTCGCCTCTGGCTTCATATTGCTGCTTGGCTCCCAAGCGCGTTTCTTCATTTTCGTCCTCAAGCAAATGGCTGTAGTAGCCGTCAAGAATAGCAAGCTCTTCCTCCAGTCTTGCCCGGGCTTCAAGCGCCCAGCTGTCGTCCAGCTGACGCAGATAGGCTTCTATCTGCTCCTCAAGCAGGCTCTTGCCTTCCTTAAGGGTGAGGGAAGTGGGGACAATGCTGATATTCTCCGGCAGCCGGTTCAGTAAAGGGATTTTGGATACTCGGTCGCCAAACCGGGGATCGACTGTTCCACTGGTCAGCGATATGCCGTAATAATGCAGCTCCTCCCGTTTCATGTCACAGGCGAATTCCGCTTTAAAGCATACGCCCAGCCACGGTTCATAAGCAGCAGGAAGCAGGGTTCTCCGCTGCAGCTGTCCCGGATCTTCAAATACATAGACAAAACTGCCTCCGCGTCTGGCCGCTTCGAACAGCTGCTGAAGCCGTGGGCTTCCAAAGGACAGATCTTCCCGCTGAATCCGGCCCGGTCCCAGGATGGGCAGCGGCCGGACGGCGCCGAAATGGCGGCTCATTACGGAGTCCACCTCCGGTGCAGCGGCAGGGAAGGCGGAGTCATACCGCTCCGGATCAAACACAAATGTATAGGACATCGTTTCGGGTTCGACATTGCAGCGATCCACATATGCCCAATAATAAGGGCGGTTCGTAAGCTCGCGATCCGCTTGCGGGGAAAGCTTGACGGTTACGTGGTGCTCGGATTCCTCGCGAAGCTCGCATTCCGTCGCTTCCAGATAGGCGCGGACATAATTACGAATTTCCTTTGCCGTCATAGTCATCGTTACGAACCTCCCAGCAATTCTTGCACCGGCGGTGCGCTGTTACCTTCCTCTTGACTCGATTCCAGTTCCTCCTTGATCGCGATCATTGAGGAGGCCAGCGATTCCACACCTTGTTTAATCTGCTCCTCGTTATCGGCCTCAAGCAGAATCTTGTAAATGCTTTTCTCCAGCGAGCCTTGCTTCTCCAAGCGTTCCAGGATAACGTCCAGGCCGCCGATGACCATTTCAAACATATTAATCTTCTCGTGCAGCAGGTTAAGAATATGCTCCTCAATCGTACCGACGGTCGATAAATTATAGATTTTAACGTCATTTTTCTGCCCCAGACGATGAACCCGTCCAATCCGCTGCTCAACCCGCATCGGGTTCCACGGCAGATCGAAATTGATCATATGATGGCAGAATTGCAGGTTGATGCCTTCGCCGCCGGCTTCGGTGGCAATCATTACCTGGGCCCGGCCGCGGAACAGATCCATCATCCAGTCTTTTTTGCCCCGGTTCATATTCCCGCTGTAGGGAACGGCACTCATGCCTCGGTCACGGAAATACTTTAGCAGTGATTCCTGGGTCGCACGGTATTCGGTGAAAATAATGACCTTCTCGCCGGGATCGATGCTTTGGATCAGCTCGAATGTTTTCTCCGCTTTGGTGTTGGCTTTAATCGCTTTAATCGTGTGAACAAGCTCCCAAATCTTATCGCGCAGCGGGGAGTCGGGAGCCAGCTTTTTCGACAAGTTGACCAGCGTCACGAATACCGCATCCCGGCTGCTGCATACTTCCCGCTGTAAAGTGATCAGGGAGAACAGGCTGTTCAAATCACCGCCGGCCGCCGTGTACTGTTCTTTGACAAACGTGGTAACGCCGTCATACAGCGCTTTCTCTTCCTCGGAAAGCTCCAGCGGGATGTTGCGAACGATCCGTTTGGTGAAGTCGAGCTGGCCGTCGCTGCGCCGGTTGCGGATCATGACCTTGGATAACTCGCCGCGAAGCGCATCTTCGTTTTTGGGCTTCCTTTTATCAACGACAAAATTGGCCGCAAATTCGTTCTGTTTGCCCAGCTGCCCTGGCTTCAGCAAGGTGATGAGATTGAACAGCTCGTCCAGATTGTTTTGAACGGGCGTTGCCGTAAGCAGCAGACAATATTTTTTACGCAGTCCCAGCATGAACTGATAATTAGTCGTTTTCTTGTTCTTCAGCTTATGGGCCTCGTCTACAATCACAAGATCATAGACTCCGCCGTGCAAAATATCTTTATGCGGATCCCGTTTGGCCGTATCCATGGAAGCAACAACGATGTCGGACTGCCAGGAATGCTCCTTCTTCTGAGCAATGGCAGGAATGCCGAATTTCTGATTCAGCTCCCTGACCCACTGCAGCACTAGCGAAGCAGGAACAAGAATCAATACTTTACGGACAAGACCGCGGATTAAATATTCTTTCAGGATAAGGCCTGCTTCAATCGTTTTGCCCAAGCCGACTTCGTCGGCCAAAATGGCCCGGCCGCGCATTTCAAACAGAACCTTATGCGCCGTATCGACCTGATGCGGCATAGGCTGAACAGCCGAAAGATGTTTAAGACACTGCAATTCCTCGAAATGGGTGACAAGACCGGCTTGTTCTGCCTGCAGCGAAAGCCGCAGAAGACGAACATCATCCCACGGGCCCCCTCTGTCGAGACGGCTCTGCAGATTCTCGTGCCAGCTTTGATCAAAAGTGATAGGCACACCGCTGTATGGTTCCGGGATGTCCTGCACGCTCATGTCCAAACTACCTCCTTTGTCGGCAAACAAGAAACTTTGTAGAAGTAGTATGGACGAAATGGAAGGAGTTCATAACCGGAATCTGAGGTATCCGAAAAGAGAGAGGACTTGTACTGCGTATTTACCTGCCGCAAACGATGTTAACACCAGGTTAATATAATAGCGTTTTCTTTGGCCTTTTCCCGGTTAGAAGATGAGATCTGCGTAAATTGTCGAATTTCGCCTCATGATTATTTACATTTTTGATTACCCGGATTAATACGAAACTTACATTCGAAAGGTATTCTGTTTCATGTGGGAACGATCTCATATGGGAACGGTCTCACATGAAAGTGAGGTTAAGGGTGTGAGCAACATTAAAGAAATCGCCCAATTGTCGGGCGTATCTAAATCTACGGTTTCAAGAGTTATATCCGGGCGCGGCTATACCAGCCAGGAAGCCCGGAACAAGGTTCTCAAGGTGATCCAGGAGCTTCAGTACAAACCAAATGCGGTAGCACGGGCCATGGTTTCACAAAGGACACACAATATCGGAATTCTTATTTACCGGAGTCATTATCCCGTAGTGTCCCATCCTTTTTACGGAAAAATACTGGATGCCATCCTGGCCGCCTCGGCGCAGATGAATTATTCCGTGTTTGTCACGACCGATCAGGAAATGTCGTTTCGTTCCGCGGATTTTATGCTGGAGAAAAGAGTGGACGGGCTGATCCTGATCAGCCGGCTGGAACAAAACGTCATCGACCATATCGGCAAATTCGGCGTCCCTTATGTTATGGTCAACGGTTCTACGGACGTCTCCGGCGTGATCCATATCGTCAACCGGGATCAGGACGGCGGGCGGGAGGCGGCCCGGCATTTGACCGGCTTGGGCCACAGACGGATCTTCATGCTTGCCGGTCCGCAGTCTCACCGGAGCCACCATTTACGGCTGGAAGGCTTCAGGAGTTACCTAAACGAGCAACGATTGGAGTGCTCCGATTCCTCGATCGCTTATCCTGAAGCGTCTACCTTTGAAGAAGGCTACCGCAAAATGGAGGAGAACTGGGAGCATTTTCAGGGCGGGCAATACACGGCCGTCTTCGGCACCAACGATATGATTGCGCTTGGCGCCATGAAGTTTCTGATGGAACATTCCGTGAAAGTTCCCGGGCAGGTTGCCGTCATGGGTTTCGACGATATCGAAACGGCTTCCATATTAACGCCTTCCTTGACCACGATTAAAGTCGACACTGAAAAAATGGGGCGGCTCGCCTGCGTGATGCTAGACAAGCTGATCCGTCAGGAAGCGGTCGAGGACACGGCAATTGAACTAGCGCCGAAGCTGGTTATCCGGTCTTCCACTTAGCAAGCAGCTTATATAACGAAAGGAGAGTTTGTTGCATGAGGTGGTATTTGAAAGCGGTAGGGCCTAAGAAAATTATCGAGTTTCTGCTGCTGGTCGTCTTCGTCATTTTCTTTATGGGGCCGTTATTAAATCTGGCAATCCTGGCCTTTACGGGCAAATGGAATTATCCGGACATGCTTCCGAGGGAATGGTCCCTGAAATGGTGGAGTTTTGTGCTTTCGCAGGACGGAATCGCCAAATCGATAGGCCTTTCCTTCGGCATTGCCGCCATCGTAACCGCCTTGTCCATCATTTTGTGTATCCCGGCGGCTTACGCATTTGCTAGAATCCGTTTCCCGCTCAGCAAGTTTTTCCTGTTTTCATTCCTGCTGACGCACGCCTTCCCGAAGATGGGGCTTTACGTCTCGATCGCCGTGCTGTTCTACAAGGTAGGGCTGATGAACACGCTGGCGGGCGTGGTGCTGATTCATATCATTAACGTCCTGATGTTTATGACCTGGATACCAACCTCCGCCTTCCGTAATGTACACACGGCGCAGGAGGAGTCGGCGAGGGACGTCGGAGCCAGCCCGTTCCGTGTTTTTCGCAGCATTACACTGCCAATGGCCATGCCGGGAATTATCGTGGCTTCAATCTTCACCTTTTTGAACTCTTTAGACGAAGCACAAGGAACGTATCTGGTAGGTGTACCGAACTTTAGAACGATGCCCGTTGTCATGTACGGCATTATTACCGATTACCCGGCTTATGCAGGGGCCGTATTTTCGATTATCCTGACCGCTCCGACCATCATTCTGCTGTTCGCCGCCCAGAAATTCGTAAGCGCAGATGTTCTATCGAGCGGATTTCAGATCAAGTAATCTGTCTGAGAACGCTAATCATTACGTCACTTTTACTTATTCAAGGAGGTCCTTATGCAGGTTCAATTATCGATCCAGAGACTGACTAAACGTTATAAGACAGGCGACGGGGTATCCGATATTTCACTGGATGTGGCTAAAGGCGAGATGATTACGCTTCTTGGTCCTTCCGGCTGCGGGAAAACAACGGTGCTGCGCAGCATCGGCGGTTTTCTGGATCCGGACTCCGGCGACATTTTGATCGAAGGCAAAAGTGTCCTGAGCGCTCCACCCGAGAAACGCCCTACGTCCATGGTTTTCCAAGGTTATAACCTGTGGCCGCATATGACGGTTTATGACAACCTGGCCTTCGGCCTCAAGATCCGCAAGGTCAAGAAGTCCGAACGCGATAAGTCGATTGACGAGGTGCTTGAGCTGGTTCGTCTGCCGGGATCCGGGAAAAAATATCCCGCCCAGCTGTCCGGCGGCCAGCAGCAGCGGATAGCGGTGGCGCGTTCGTTGCTGCTCAAGCCGTCCGTGCTGTTGCTGGACGAGCCTTTCTCCGCGCTGGATGCCAAACTCCGCCACGAGATGCGCGAGGAGCTGCGGGAGATTCAGGCCGAGCTCGGACTGACCATGGTTTTTGTAACCCATGATCAAGAAGAGGCTTTGTCCATCTCCGACCGGATTGTGGTCATGAACCATGGTCATATCGAACAGATCGCAACGCCGCAGGAAATTTACGATGTTCCCAAGTCTCTCTATGTCGCTCAGTTTATAGGGAAAATGAACTTTGTTAAGGGGGTGGTCGCCAGAGGCGCGATTACGACAGGTCCATTAAGCTTTCCGAATTCACATTTGCTTTCGGGTTCTGTGACCGTGGCCATTCGGCCTGAAGATGTTGTAGTGCAGACTTCAGCGGGACAGGAACCTGGGCTTCACGGCATTATCAAACAGATCATGGTACTTGGACATTATGCCGAGGTTTCCGTTGATGTCCGTGAACAAGGTACAATTCGGGCATTTCTGGCGCGAGATGAAGTCAAGGAACTGCATCCTGGTCAGGAGGTTTCCGTACAGTATGCCAAAATTCTGGCATATCCGGAGGTTTAAAGTCTGAAATCCAGGGACAACCCATTAATCCAGAAACAAACTTGGACGCTCTGGCCATTAGCTATTTATCCTATCCCAATCATCTTTCCTAATTATGAGGAGGTATTATTTCATGGTTAAAAAGAAAACGGCTTTTTCTTTACTGACAAGTCTAGTTCTGGCAGGTTCTCTGCTTGCAGGCTGCGGTGACAATAAGACGGCTGAATCGGCTCCGCCCGGCAGTGCAAACGCAAATGCAGGGACTCCATCGGCAGCTCAATCCTCTGAATTTACTTTCTACTATACAGGCTCGCAGAACGTGGATGATTTGTGGAAGGCGCTTATTCCGATGTTTGAGGAGAAAAATCCGGACATTAAAGTGAAACCCGTTTACGTCGCTTCAGGCACGGCGGCACAGCCTACCTACGATAAAATTCTGGCCGCCAAGCAGGCCGGTAAAGGCTCCGGCGGTGTAGACCTGTATGAAAGCGGCGTTGATGACGTGACTAAAGGACAGAAAGACGACCTTTGGGATACGCTTGCAGCCGATCAGATCGCTAACCTGAACAACGTAGACCAGCAAACGCTCCAGGACGTTTCCAATTTGGCGATTCCGTACCGTTCTTCCGCGGTCCTGCTGGCTTATAACAGTGACAAAGTCCCTAACCCGCCGAAGACGCTGGACGAGCTGTATGACTGGATTAAGAACAATCCCGAAAAGTTTGCTTACAACGATCCTTCCACGGGCGGAGCGGGCAGCTCTTTCGTGACGACATCCATTTATAAATTCCTGCCTGAGGATGCGATTCACAATTCCGACCCAAGCATTGAAAGCCAGTGGACGCAAGGTTTTGATCTTTTGAAGGATCTGGGCAAATACGTATACGGCAAGGGCATTTATCCGAAGAAAAACCAGGGCACACTTGACCTGCTGGCCAGCGGCGAAGTGGACATGATCCCGGCCTGGTCCGATATGGTGCTGGATCAGCTCGACAAAGGACAGCTTCCTGCATCCATCAAAATGCAGCAGGTAACGCCTGGCTTTAACGGAGGTCCAACTTACCTGATGGTTCCTAAAGAGTCTGACAAGAAGGATGCCGTCTACAAGTTCCTGGACTTTGTTTTATCCCCTGAGGCTCAAGCCGTAGTGGTCAGCAAAATGCACGGCTTCCCAGGTATCAAGCTGTCCAACATGCCGCAGGACATTCAGGATTCCTTTAAAGGCGCATCCGACGGCTTCCGTACATTCAACCTGGGCGATCTAGGCACGGAAATCAATAAAAGATGGCAAAGTGAAGTTGCTGCCCAATGAGTAAACAGGCAAAAAGGGGGATGCTGGGGTTAGCCCTGGTACTCCCTTCCTTTCTAATATTGGTGTTCATCGTCGTTTTGCCTATCATCGGTTCCTTAAAAGAAAGCCTTACGAATGAGCAAGGCGGGTATGATTTCTCGAACTACCGGTACCTGTTCACCGACAAGCTGATGCGTTCCAATATTATTTTCACGCTTGAAGTCACCTTAATTTCATCGGTGCTTGTCCTGTTAATCAGTTATATCCTTGCCGTATACATGAGGTTTAATGACGGTTTTGCCGTACGCTGGATTCGCCGGATGTACATGATCCCCATCTTCATCCCGGCTGTTATCGCCACTTATGGCATGATCCAGCTGCTGGGCAATCACGGCTGGGCTTCCCGGATTTTGTACCATATGGGGAACGAAAGTTTTCCACGGATTATTTTTGATATGAAAGGCATCATTATCGCGAATCTATGGTTCAACATTCCATTTACCACAATGCTGCTTGGCTCGGCCATGTCAGGGGTTCCCGATGCCGTGATCGAAAGCGCCAAGGATGTGGGGGCCGGCAGACTCCGGATCTTTTTCAAACTGATTCTGCCGCTGACCTACAAAACACTGCTGGTTGCCGTAACCTTTGTCTTTATGGGGATTATCGGATCCTTTACGGCACCTTATCTGGTTGGACCTAACGCGCCGCAAATGCTCGGGGTTTCGATGGAGCAGGTCTTCGGCGTTTTCCAGGACCGTCAGCTTGCTGCGGCTATGGCTTTCTTTACCTTCCTGCTGTGTTCGTTTATCGGTTATTTCTATATCCGTTCCATGATCAAGGAAGAAGGGATGCGCCAGTCATGAAGACCTATCTGATAGACGTACAAGGCCAAGTGACTCCCTGCTGCAGCAGATCGCATATCGCTTACCGCTTTTTTCTTCCCCGCCCAGGCGGGAAGCTCTGTGTCGACTTTGCCTACGGCCCTAAAAATCTGGAGGATCGGGAGAAAGCCAAAACTTTAATTGAAGAAAGCGTAGGACTGTATGTTGAAGAGGAATTCCAGGAGCAGGCGAAAGCCCGCTGGGAATCCCATTTACCGCTCAAAAATCTGATTACCGTTTCCGTGGACGCGCCGGACGGGCACCGCGGAGCCGCCCATCGGCATGACCCGGAGCAGCATTTGGTTATAAGCCGGGATGAGGCATCTCCGGGGCTGGAACACGGGGAATTATTCAAAGGTTTGTGGGAAGTGACGTTAAGCGTGCATGCCATCGTAACGGACGGCTGCGCCTATTCGCTGCAAATTTGGCAGGAAGAGGGGGATGCCTGATGAGCTGGCTGGCTTGCGAGCTGCATACGCATACGTTTCACAGCGACGGAAAACAATCTTTGTCGGAGCTGGCTGCCGGTGCCAAAGCGCTTGGCTTTGACTGTATTGCCCTGACGGATCACAACACCATGACAGGACTTGCAGGCAAAGAGGAAGTCGAGCGGGAGAACGGGATTTCCATTATTCCGGGAATGGAGTGGACGACATTTTTCGGGCATATGGTAACAATCGGGTTAGACAGGTATGTAGATTGGCGGCCGGTAGGCCCCGGAGATATTCACGCAGGACTTGCCAAGGTTCATGAACAGGGCGGCATTGCCGGCATGGCGCATCCTTTTCGTCCCGGGAGTCCGATGTGTACGGGCTGCTACTGGGAGTTCGAGGTCAGTGACTGGAACGATATCGATTATATCGAAGTCTGGTCCACAACATTTGCCCCTGTGAAAAATAACAATGCCAGAGCCTACCGTTTCTGGACGGACAGGTTAAACGAAGGCTATCGTTTGGCCGCCACTTCGGGCCGTGACTGGCACCATCAGGAGCCTACGGATGAGCCGTTGTCCGTCACCTACCTGCGCCTGGAAGACAACGATGCTCCCCTGAGGGACCGGGCAATCCAAGCCTTGTCGTCGGGAAGAGCCACCGTAACGCTGGGACCGCGGCTTGATCTTGAAATCAGCCGGGAAGGAACAACGTACGGAATAGGCGACGTCATACCCGGCCTTCCGGAAAGCGGACAAACTTTTGATCAGGAGCATGTTTCTGCTGTTCAACTCTCCGCTGTCCAGTCTTCCTTTGTCCAAGTTCTGGCCACAGCCGATTTTTCGGTGAGAAGCGGACATTGGGAGCTGCCGGAGCAAACTTTTACACTTAAGCTGGACAGTAACCAAGGTGTGTTGTTCGAAGGCTCACTGCTTCGGGATCTGCCACAAATTACGGCTGAAGTTCCGGCTGAAGAACTAAAATGGCTGCGTGCCGAGCTATGGGGCATCATCCACGGCGTCAGAACCTTGATCGCGTTTACGAATGCCGTTTACTTTGAATAGAGAAAGGGAGAGATTCTGGATGACTGTTAGTGCGGCCCAAAGAAAGTCCTTTCCTTTAGTTACGGCCCATACCGGTTGTATGGAAACGTTGGACAATACGTTGGAATCCGTTCGCAGAGGCATTGAGCTTGGAGCGGATGTGATTGAAGAGGATGTACGGGTAACCAGAGACGGCGTGGCTGTTTTGGCTCATGACGATCTTTGGCCTGCAGTCGGCGGCGAGCAGATCCGTATCTCCCAAATGGATTTCGCTGAGCTTCGTAAGCTGGAGGTAGAGGTAGATCATGCGGGGAAGAAGGGAATCATCAGCTTCCGTACCTTGGAGGAGATGCTGGAGATCATCAAACCGTCCGGCAAAATAGCCAATCTGGACTTGAAAACGGATGAGGCCATAAATGCGGCTGCTGCAGTTGTTGATAAACTGGGTATGCTGGAACAAGTTTTTCTGTCCGGATGCGAGGTGGACCGTGCCCGGGAGGCCGAGCAGCGCCAACCTAAACTGAGAAAGCTCTTGAATGCGGACGTTAAGCTGTTTACGTCCATTCCTTATGAACAGGCAGTCAGCCAAACTTGCCAAGACGCCTTGGAAACCTCCTGCTTCGGGATTAACATTTATCATGAATTCATAACTCCGGCGCTGCTGGAACGTGCTCAAGCCTTAGAATTGCCGGTCTATGCCTGGACAGTAAATGATACAAAGCTTATGGAGCTGTATGCCGATATGGGGGTAGCGTCCATAACCGCCCGGAATGTGGAAGCCTTGGTTGGGTTAAGGATGAAGAGACGCCAAACGTGAAACTTAACCATCTAAACCTTTCAGAATCACAGCAAGCCATGAAGTGCGCGCCCAAAACGCGTGCTTTTTTTGTTTTAGGACATGAGAAACAAAACCTTTTTGAATCGGAAAATGGGATCGCGAAGAGCGCTAAAATCAGATTGACATAATTGCCATATTCTAACTATAATCTTAGCGAAAAAGAAAAATGTAAGCGTTTTACATAGGGAATGCAGGTAATCGGGTACTGTTCTTACCAATGGAGTAAATGAAATCGATTTCGAATTCCTTCAATGAAAGGAGGTGAGGCTGACGGATTCGCGGTTGGTCTCCGCATGGGACAATACATTTAAAGGAGGAACTGATCTTGCAAGTCAAAAAAGCCTTTTCGTTCATTTTCGCCTTCACCCTGATTTTTGGTTTGATGCAGTTTGGCACCCAACCTAAGGCCGAAGCGGCTGCGATCGGAGCTAGTGACTTTTTGAAGACAAGCGGTACTCTCATTAAAAATAATTACGGAAACGGAAATGTAGTCAACCTTCACGGAACGAATCTGGGCGGATGGCTGCTCGGGGAGAATTGGATGTCGCCGCTTGGCGGGACGGATGAATGGACAGTTCGTTCCACGCTGCTTAACCGGTTTGGAGCGGCCGCTACCGACAGCATCTTTGCCAGCTACCAGGATACCTGGATTCAGGCCAGCGATCTGGACAATATCAAGAACCTTGGATTAAATATGGTTCGCGTTCCGATCTATTGGGAGAACCTGATGAACCGGGACGGGTCTATGAAAGCAGACAGTGTTTCGTTTCGCAAGCTGGACTGGCTTGTCTCCGAAGCGGGCGCTCGCGGGATCTATGTGATGCTGGATCTCCACGGAGTGCCAGGGAATATGAACGGCTGGCAAAGCGGAGGACGGGATGGCGCTAATGAATTGTGGAGCAACACGACTTATCAGGACTGGACGGTCCAAATCTGGCAGCGTCTTGCTAACCATTACAAAGGCAACCCGGTGATCGCAGGTTACGATTTGCTTAATGAACCGGTAAGCAACAATTCCAGTCTTTCTATCAGCCAAATGTACGACAGATTATACAAATCCGTTCGGGCGATCGATCCGGATCATATTATCGTCGTCGAAGCTTTCGGCTACTGGAATAATATTGTTTCTCCTTCCACTTACGGCTGGACCAACACTGTGTATGAGCTGCACAACTATGATTGGAACGATAAAGACTACAACAGCCAGAGCAACAGTATCAATCAATGGTTCGCGGATATCGCCTCCCACCAGCAGAGCTGGAACGTGCCTGTTTTTGCGGGTGAGTTCACTTTATTTGAATTCAACGACCTGTGGGAGAAATATTTGTCCGGTTTGGATGCGCTGAACGTCTCCTGGACGAACTGGACCTACAAAATTACAGGCGGGGGCAATTGGGGGCTTTACAACAACAATTCCAACCCGTTCCCGAATATGAACAGCGACAGCGTGGATACCATCAAGAGCAAATTAAGTAAATTTGCAACAAGTTTCCATCAGAAGAATACAACCCTGCAGAATATCGTAAAAGCTTACGCTCAGCTTAGCACTCCTTCGAGCATCAAAGCGGTGGCCAACGGTAAATACGTAACCGCTGAGAACTACGGTAATGACCCGCTGGTCGCTAATCGTGATTCTGTGGATGCATGGGAGAAATTCATTATGATTACCAATGCGGACGGTACCGTATCTTTCTTGTCTTTGGCGAATAACAAATATGTAACTGCCGATTTGAATCAGGGTGGAAAACTGGTTGCCAGAGCCCAAGGTATTGCAGGCTGGGAGAAATTCCGCAAAACAACCAACGCGGACGGTACTGTTTCCTTCCAGGCGGTAGCCAACAACAAGTATGTAACCTGCGATTTGAATGCCGCCACGCCGGTGCTTGTAGCAAGCCGGGACAGCGTGGGAGGGGCATGGGAAGCTTTTACAGTGACAACGGCTCCTTAAGCTAAGAATGCGGAAACGTCTTTCTCATATTTATATGGGAGGGACGTTTTCCTTTTTGGGAATTTTATGGTTGCTTGGGTACCGCTTGCTTGGATCTTCTAGCCGCACCTACATAATTTTCAAGCTGAAGCCGAAAATAAAGAATAGAATCATCATTTTAAATGAAGAGGAAGAGGACTAATGCAAAAGCTGGGTCGTAAAATTGTGTTTTTTCTCGTGTTGGCTGCTCTGGTATCCATTCCGGTCATTGGAGCAACCTCCGAAACCCCGATTTATATGAAGAACAAAACCTACCTCCTGCAGGTAGCTAATCAGTCTCATTATAAGGTGCAGCATGCCGACGTCGTGATGCTTGGTGATTCACTTACCTTTAATGTACAGTGGAATGAGCTGCTGGGCCGGAATGTGGCTAACCGGGGAATAGGCGGCGATTTCACCTCCGGAATGCTGAGCCGGTTGGATTATGTCACGGATTTAAGTCCCTATATGGTATTTATCATGGCAGGCATCAACGATTTAACCAGCGAGAAAGTTACCGCAGAGGAGGCGTTTAATAACTATGCCAATATCCTCAACCGCTTGCAGGAAGAACAGATTACGCCGGCAATCACCCTGACTTTATATGTAGGGAAAGAAGTTAAGAACTATATGACGGTTAATCAGAGAGTTCAAAAGCTGAACGGGTATCTGAAAAGTTATGCGAATGCCCACAGCATCCCTTACATCGATTTAAATAAAGTGCTTGCCCCTAACGGATATTTGCTTTCCAATTACTCCATTGATGGTATTCATATTAATGGTGACGGGTATCAAATTTGGGGAAACAAAGTGAATGCCCTGATTGATCAGGTCTTGAATACGAATCAGCAGTCCGTTCCGCAAAAATAGCATAAGCCCCGGGGATTAATCCCCAGGGCTTTGTTCTTCTCCGATGCCTTTGTAGTTAAATTAAAGAAATAGCCAATAAACTAAACAAGCTTAGAGTCAATAGTCCAGCCCCAAATCCCGGGTATCCAAAGAATGCAGACGTTGTGACGCTGCCGCCTTCAGGACGCAAATAAACATTATTCCGATCCACATCTACAAGTGTACCTCGATATTCATTTCCGTCTCTGGTCAGTATTCTGACTTTTCTATTCTTGTATCTCAGACAATGATAGTACATCTGATCAATCATTTCAGCACCTCCTGTTTGTTCCTAATGTATGAGGATAACGGCTTGCAGGCACGGCGGATAACGGGAGGCAGACACAATTGCTTTAAATATAGGTGGATTAGTATTAAAAGACTGAAGTGCGGCAGCTAGAACCTTGAAGAACGTTCAGACATCTGCTAAATAAAAAAATAGTAATTGGAAAATTATGTGGGTTGCCAAGCAGCTTGAGATCGTGATATATTCTTATTCCAGCCGCTTAAAACAACTGGTCGTGGCCAGTAAGGCTGGCAGTGAATGATGAGCTGCTTTCTATTGAAATTTTAATAAGTTAAATAAACTTAAAAAACTTTTCGAAAAAAGTGCTTGCCAAACTGCTGATAAGGTGATAAGATATAAGAGTTGCTGCTGAGAACGAAAGCGAGCGACAAAATGAAAAGTTTGATCTTTGAAAACTGAACAACGAGTGAGAAATAAATTGAGATACTTAGGGTGAAACAATCCTAACGGATTGAATTTCATCCGATCTCGTCAGATTCAAAATGAGT